>NZ_JBSHAP010000211.1:0-9815 GCF_053611565.1 Kitasatospora sp. NPDC054795 | reverse complement strand
CTGCCGCCCCCGTGGGGGGGGGGGGGGGGGGGGGGGGGGGGGTGGGGGGGGGGGGGGGCCGGGGGGGGGGGGGGGGGGGGGGGGGGGGGGGGGCCCCCCCGGGGGGGGGGTGGCCGCGGCCCGTTCGGCTGCGGTGGTGCGGGTCAGGCGTGGGCGCCCGCGGGGGCCGTGCGCCCGCCGTCGTCCGCGAAGCCACCGAGGACGAACTCCTCGTCCACCTGTGTCGCGAGGTCGATGCCGACCTTGGAGTTGGCCCAACTCTCCGCGTTGCGGCGGTGGAAGAGCACCGCCTGCTCGGTGTAGCGGCGCGCGTCCCGCCGCCCGTACGCCGCGTCGGCCTCGAACCGCAGCTCCTCCAGTACGGCCCGGTTGGCCGGCTCCAGGGACTTCAGCGGCGGTTCGGCGCCCTGCTCCAGACGTCGCACCCAGTCCGACTGCCCGAAGGTGGTGAGCAGGTCGGCGCCGACCTCGCGGCGCAGGAAGGCCAGGTCGTCCGGGCCCTGCACCTTGTTGCCGACCACTCGCAGCTGCACGCCGAAGTCGCGGGCGTAGTCCCTGTACTGGCGGTAGACGGAGACGCCCTTGCGGGTCGGCTCGGCGACCAGGAAGGTCAGGTCGAAGCGGGTGAACAGGCCGGAGGCGAAGGAGTCCGAGCCCGCGGTCATGTCGGTCACCAGGTACTCGCCGGGGCCGTCCAGCAGGTGGTTGAGCAGCAGCTCCACCGCGCCGACCTTGGAGTGGTAGCAGGCCACCCCGAGGTCCTCCTCGGTGAACGCGCCGGTCGCCAGCAGCCGTACCGAGCCCTCGTCCAGCGCGATCGGGCGGGCGCAGGAGGCGTAGACCGGATTCTCCTCGACGATCCGCAGCAGCCGCGAACCGCGCCCGGGCGGCGTGGTTTTGATCATCTCGTCGGAGGAGCGGATCAACGGGTTGCTGCCGCGCAGGTACTCCTTGATCTCCGGCAGGTGTCCGCCCAGCGGGGGCAGTTCGGCGGCCTGATCATCGGTCAGCCCCAGGGCGGGGCCCAGGTGCTGATTGATGTCGGCGTCCACGGCGACGACCGGCCGGCCCATGGCCGCCAGGTGGCGGATGAACAGCGCGGACAGCGTGGTCTTCCCGCTGCCGCCCTTGCCGACGAAGGCGATCTTCATCTGGGGACTCCGGCTCTCGCTCAGGGCCCTCGCTGCGGGCCGCCTGCCCGGGGTGCGCGCGCCGCGACCCCTAGTTGGAAATCGTTATCGTCTCCGATAGCGGCCATGCTAGCCGGGGTTTGGGTTCCGCCGCGGGCGGGAAGTGAGGATTGCCTCTAAAGGGTGATGCGGGGTTGCTGTTCCGGGAGGGGCGGCCCGTTCATTACTCTCGGGTAGGTGAGCACTGGAACTGATCCCCTCGCCCCGCTGGCCCAGCTCCCCGGGGTGCCCGACGCGGTGGCCGAGGTGCGCAAGGCCGTCGACCGCCTCTACGGCCACCGGGTGATGCGCCGCCGGGCGGCCGAGGTCACCTCCGAATCCGCACTGCGCGGCGCCCGCGCGTCGGCGGCCCTGGCCGGGGCCGACTGGCCGCTGGAGGAGGTCCGCCGCCGCAGCGACTTCGGCGCGGACCCCGAAGCCCGGACGGTCGGCGCGGCCCTGCGGATCGCCGCCGAGGCCGGCCAGCTGCTCAGCATCTGGCGGCACTCGCCGCTCCAGGTGCTGGCCCGGCTGCACCTGCTCGCGGCGGGCGACGGCGATCCGGCGGCCGGGCGCCCGCGACGGGCCGGCGAGGGCGCCGAGGAGCTGTTCCCGCTGGAGCTGGAGCCGGTGGAGAGCGTCGAGGTCGACGCCGTGGACGGGCCGCTGCCCGTGCTGCCGCCCGCTCCGGGCGCGGAGGAGGTCGCGGCCCGGCTCGACCAGCTCTCCCGGCTGCTGGTGGCGCGCGCGGAGGGCCAGGGGGTGGGCACGCCGGCCCTCGTCGTGGCCTCGGTGGTGCACGGTGAGCTGCTCGCGCTGCGGCCGTTCGGCACCCACAACGGGGTGATCGCGCGGGCCGCCCAGCGGATCGTGCTGATCGCCGAGGGGCTCGACCCGAAGTCGATCTGTCCGACCGAGGTCGGCCTTGCGGAACTCGGCACCGCCGCCTACCGCCGGGCCCTGGCCGGCTACCTGGCGGGCACCCCCGAGGGGATGGCGGCCTGGATCGCGCACTGCGGCCGGGCGTTGCGGCTCGGCGTCCGGGAGAGCACGGCGGTCTGCGAGGCGATGCAGCGCGGGATGGTCTGAGCGGTCGGACCGGAGCGGCGCGCGCTCCGCGAGGGGCGCGCGAAGACGCGGATGCGGCGGCACCTGATCCTGCCGGGTGCCGCCGCTGGTGCAGATACCGGGTGACCATGCATGCACCGGAAGTGCCGATCAGACGGGGATCCTGCCCGTTCGTCTGGTCCGGCGGCCCGACAGCGGGTCGGCTGCATGTGGGTGCCCGGATATCTGTACGTGCGGTCCGTGGGGCCTGAACTGCGTTGTCGGTTTGACCTCTTAGGTCCTGACCGGGTCTCGCGGGCCGTGCTTCATTTGTATCGCGTTTCGGGCGAAAGGGGAACCCGAAACGAGAAGTCTGTCCCGGTTGACCGTTTTGTCCAAGGGGTGCCGGGCGGCACGGCCTCAGGCGGCGGGGCGCCGCCGGCGGGCCAGGTACCAGATCACCCCGGCGGTCACCGCGGCCGTCCCGACCGCCACGGCGGTCAGCACCGAGCCGCTCGGGGCGGAGAACTCGGGCAGCCGGCGCCGCAGTTCCACCGGCTTGTCGAAGACCAGCACCGGCCACTCCCGTGCCTGCGCCTCCTTCCGCAGCGCCCGGTCGGGGTTGACCGCCGACGGGTGGCCGACCGCCTCCAGCAGGGGCAGGTCGGTGGAGGAGTCGCTGTAGGCGTAGGACGCGGCCAGGTCGTAGCCCTCGGTGGCGGCCAACTCCCGGATGGCGGCGGCCTTGTTCTCGGCGTAGGCGTAGTACTCGATCTCGCCGGTGTAGCAGCCGTCCTCGACCTTGAGCCGGGTGGCGATGACGTGGTCCGCGCCGAGCAGTCGGCCGATCGGCTCGACCACCTCGGAGCCGGAGCTGCTGACGATCACGACGTCCCGGCCGGCCGCGTGGTGCTGCTCGATCAGCGAGGCCGCCTCGTCGTAGATGATCGGGTCGATCAGGTTGTGCAGCGTCTCGGCGACGATCTCGCGGACCTGCTGGACGTTCCAGCCCCGGGTGAGCGCGGAGAGGTACTCGCGCATCTTCTCCATCTGGTCGTGGTCCGCGCCGCCGACCAGGAAGACGAACTGGGCGTACGCACTGCGCAGGACGGCCCGACGGTTGATCAGGCCGCCCTGGTAGAAGGGGCGGCTGAAGGCCAGTGCGCTGGACTTGGCGATGATGGTCTTGTCGAGGTCGAAGAAGGCCGCCGTGCGCAGCCCGCCGGGTCGAGGGCGCACGGGCGGGCGGAGTTCTCCGGGCCCGGTGGTGTCGCCCTGGGACTCGTCGGCGTACTCGTCGGCGTTCTCGGTGGTGTCCACGGGAACCGAGGATAGAGGGAGCCGCAAAACACCCCGCCATTCGGTGTACTCGTGGGCGTGCGGGTTTGTGTTTCTGGCCGCTCGGGTACACCATGGAAGTCACGGATCGTTCGCGACCGTGCTAACCCGGTCCGGCTCCTCCCCCCCGAGCCGGGCTGTGGATAGACGACCCCCGCTCTCCCCCCCGGCGGGGGTCGTCGCACGTCCGGGGCCATTTTCAGGGCTTGAACGCCCCTCGCGGCGCGTTCGCCGCCGTCGTGCCGACGGGTTCCAAGGGGTGTCCTTACCTCGGCCCGCCGATCGACTTTCGTCACTCTGCGTTGCCATTTGCTCAGGTTCGTCGGAGATCGAACGGCTGGTTCCGATCGGTGCTGCGGGCCCGCTCGGAAGCGGTCTCGGGAAGGTGTCGAGCACTCGTCGGGAGTGCCTTCGAACGGGATGCGGAGGGCCGCCGGTTCATCTCGGTGACCCCCTTTCGTCAATTCTTCACCGATTAGCCCCCCGCCCGGGTGAACGTTTTCCTCCACAGTCCACGAGTTATCCACAGGCAATCGGAACTCGGATGACGGAATCCGGATCTCCCCCCACCGTGATGTCCGGCGGCGGTCGCCGGACAGGGCCTCACCCCTTCCATCCCCAGAGGATCTGTCGGGCGGCCGTCCGCCGGAACCGTCCGACGTGCGCCGCCGGCCACCCCGGTGGCCGGCGGCGCGGAGGGGAGAATCCATGTCGACGCCGATCGCCGACCACATCACCGCCGAGGGCCCCGCGGTCGCCGGGCCGCTCGTCGTCACCGAGGACGACGGCCTGGCCGAGCACCTGCTGCGGATCTGCGCGGCGGCGGGCACCGAGCCGAGGCTGGTCCGGGGCGCGCCGCCGACGCGGGAGCTCTGGGAAGGGGCCTCGCTGGTCCTGGTCGGGGACGACCAGGCCGTCCGCTGCTCCGGGCTGGGGCGGCGCGGCGGTGTGCTACTGCTCGGGCTGGACCTGGACGACCCCGGGGTGTGGGTCAGAGCCGTCCAACTCGGGGCCGAGCACGTGCTGTTCCTGCCCGACGCCGAGGCCTGGCTGCTCGACCGGATCGCCGACGCGGCCGAGGGCGTCGGCTGCCCGGCGGTCACCGTCGCGGTGCTCGGCGGGTCCGGCGGGGCCGGAGCCTCGACCCTGGCCTGCGCGCTGGCGGTCACGGCCGCGCGGGCGGGCCGGCGGACGATACTGCTGGACGGCGATCCGCTGGGCGGGGGCCTGGACATCCTGCTCGGCGGCGAGCGGGTCAGCGGGCTGCGCTGGCCCGATCTGGCCGGCTCCCGCGGGCGGGTCAGCGGGGCCGAGCTGGCCCGGGCACTGCCGGCGCTCAAACGGCTCTCCGCGCTGTCCTGCCTGTCCTGGGACCGCGGCGACACCCTGACGGTGCCGCCGGAGGCCATGCGCAGCGTGCTGGCCGCCTCCAGACGGCGCGGCGGGCTGGTGGTGGTCGACGTACCCCGCCACCTCGACGCGGCCGCCGGGCAAGCGCTGGAGCAGTCCGACCTGGCGCTGCTGGTGGTGTCGGCCGAGCTGCGCGCGGTGGCCGCCGCCGACCGGGTCGCGGCGGCGGCCCGGATGAGGCTCGGGGACGTCCGGGCCGTGGTGCGCCCGGCACGGGCCGGTGGGCTCCCGGCCCGGCAGATCGTCCGCGGGCTGCGGTTGCCGCTGGCGGGAGAGCTGGAGCCGGAGCCGGGCCTGGCCCAGGACGTCGTGAAGGGCGTCCCGCCCGGGAGCCGGGAGAGCGGCCCGCTCGCTCGCTTCTGCGCGAGCTTCCTGAACGAGGTGCTGCCGCCGGTGCCGGCGGTCGGAGGAGGTGTGTACTGATGGTCCGTCTGCGCAGAACGGTCCTCCGGACCGGCTCGCCCGAACCGGGCGGCGGTGCGCGGGAGCACCGGCCGCTGCGGAGCGTGCCGCCGCCCGGCGGGCCGCCCGAGCCCGCGCACGAGCCCTGCCCGTACGGCCGGACGGCCCGCGAGCAGCGCACGGCGGCGCTGGTGGACGCGGTCCGGCTGCGGCTGGCCGAGTCGGGGGCCGCCCCGACGGCCGGCTCGGTCGCCGCCGCGCTGCGGGCCACCCGCCCGCCGCTCGGCGGGGACGAGGTCCTGGACACCGTGCGCTCGCTGCGCGCCGAACTGGTGGGTGCGGGCCCGCTGGACCGGCTGCTGGCTGCGCCCGACGTCACGGACGTCCTGGTGAACGGTCCGGAGGAGGTGTGGGTCGACCGTGGCGGCGGCCTGCAGCGAGCCGACGGAGTCCGCTTCGCCGACGCCGCGGCGGTGCGGCGGCTGGCCCACCGGCTGGCCACCGCGGCCGGCCGGAGGCTGGACGACGCCCGCCCGTGGGTGGACGCCCGACTGCCGGACGGCACCCGGCTGCACGCCGTGCTGCCGCCGATCGCGGCCGGCTGCACGCACATCTCGCTGCGGGTCTGCCGTCCCCGGCCCTTCACGCTCGACGAGTTGGTGGCGGGCGGGTCCCTGCCACCGGAAGGCGCGCGGCTGCTGGCGGGCATCGTGCGGGCCAGGCTGTCGCTGCTGGTGTCCGGTGGGACGGGCTCCGGGAAGACGACGCTCCTGTCGGCTCTGCTCGGCCTGGTCGGGCCGGACGAGCGGATCGTGGTCGCCGAGGACTCCGCCGAGCTGCAGCCGGCCCACCCGCACGTGGTCCGCCTGCAGAGTCGGCCGCCCAACCAGGAGGGACTCGGCGAGTTCACCCTGCGGGACCTCGTCCGCCAGGCGCTGCGGATGCGCCCGGACCGGCTGGTGATCGGCGAGGTCCGCGGCGCCGAGGTGTCGGACCTGCTGGCCGCGCTGAACACCGGGCACGAGGGCGGCTGCGGCACGGTCCACGCCAACACGGCGGCGGACGTGCCGGTCCGACTGGAGGCCCTGGGCTCGCTCGCCGGTCTCGACCGGCCGGCGCTGCACAGCCAACTGCGGGCCGCGCTCGACGTGGTGGTGCACCTGGTCCGCGACCCGGGCTCGGGGCGGCGCCGGGTGGCGGAGATCCACACGCTGACCGGAGCCGGTGACGGGTCGGCCGTGACCATGCCCGCGGTGGCCTTCCCGGCGGCCGGCGGCCTGCGTCCCGGTGCGGGCTGGGAGCGGCTGATCGGACTGCTGGCGGCACGCGGGGTGTCGCTCGGGTCGGGGCGGCCGTGATCGCGGTGACGGTGACGGTGGCCGGGTCGGCGAGTGCGGACGCGCGGGCGGTGGAACTCGCCTTCGCCCTGCTGCTGAGCGGGTGCGCCGTGGGCGCCCTGCTGCTGCTCGGCGCTGAGGGGCGCAAGGATCGAGGAGGACGGAAGTGAACAATGTGACGCAAAGTCAGCTCGCCTTCTGCTGGGCTGCGGTGCTGTGTCTGATGGCCGTTGCGGCGTGGCGTGCGGTGCAGGATCAGTTGCCGGGCGGGCGGCGCTCCAGGCTGGTGCTGGCGGGCAGCAGGCCGCCGGTGCTGCGGGTGGGCTCGGAGACGGTGGCGCGGGCCCGGGGTCGGCTGCCGGCGTTCCTGGTGCCCGAACTGCTGCTCCTGCCGGCGGGACTGGCCGCCGGGCAGGCCACCGCCTCGCCGGTGCCGGTGCTCGTGGCGGTCCTGGCCGTCCTGCCGCTGCGCAGGTGGCGGTCGCGCAGACACCTGGCGGCGCAGGCTCGACACCGGGCCGCGGCCGTCGTGGAGCTCTGCGCCGGCCTGGCGGGGGAGTTGCGCGGCGGGGCGACGCCGGAGCAGGCGCTGCACCTGGTGACCGGGCGGCTCGCCGCCGACCCGGCGGGGCTGCGCGGGCTCGGCGAGGAGCCGGTGGCCCGGCTGGCCGCGGGCCGCTACGGCGGGGACGTGCCCGCCGCGCTGCACCTGCTGGCCGAACTGCCGGGCGGCAGTGGGGCCGCGGCCATCGCGGCCTGCTGGCGGGTGGCCGCGGACAGCGGGTCGGGGCTCGCCGCCGCGCTGGACCGGGTCGCCGAGGCGCTGCGCGGCGAGCGGGCGCTGGCGGAGGAGATCGCCGGGGAACTGGCCGGGCCGCGCGCGACGATCGCCGTCCTGGCCGCGCTGCCGGGCATCGGGCTGCTCCTCGGTGCGGCGCTCGGGGCGCACCCGTTGGAGGTCCTGCTGCACACCCCGGCCGGGCTGGGCTGCCTCGTGGCGGGGGCGGCCCTGGAGGGCCTGGGCGTGCTCTGGACGGCACGCATCGTCCGGGCGGCGGCCCACGGCGCGCTGGAGGATTCTCCGGGGCGGCGCGAGCGAACTCGAGCCTCCGGCCGTACGGTGCCCGGCCCTTGGGCGAGCGGGCGGGTCTGCGGGCTGTCGCGGGTGCGCGCACGGGCGCTCGGGGCGGTGGCGAGGTGACGTGGGGCATCGAGTGGGTCGCACTCGCCCTCCCGGTGGGCGCGGCCGCCGTGGGGTGGACGCCGGTGCGCGGCCGGGTGAGGCGCCGACGGGTGCTCGCCCCGGCCCGGGTCGGAAAGGGGACGGCAAGGCGAACCGGGCTGACGGACGCGGACGTTGGACGCCGACGCCGGGCGGTGACAGCGGCCGTCGCCGGGCTCGCGGCGGCGGTGCTGCTCGGTGGTGGCACCGGACTGGCCGTCGGGGCGCTGCTGGCGGTGGGCGTTCACCGGTGGTCGGCCCGGGCGCGGTCGCCGGTCGACCGCCGGGAGGCCCGTGAAGAGGAACTGCTGACCAGGCAACTCCCGCTGAGCGCCGAGCTGTTGGCGGCCTGCCTCGGGTCGGCGGCGTTGCCCTCGGACGCCGTGTCGGCGGTGGGCCGGAGTATGGGTGCGCCGCTGGGTCCCCGGCTGGTGGCGATCGGGGCCGAACTGGCCCTGGGCGCGCCGCCGGAGCTGTGCTGGAGCCGACTGGGCGAGCAGCACCCGCCGCTGGCGCCGCTGGCGCGCTGCCTGGAGCGCAGCAGCCTCGGGGGTGTCCCCGCCGCGGGCCCGCTGATCGGGCTGGCCCAGGGGCAGCGTACGGCGGCTGCCCGCGCGGCCCACGCCCGGGTCCGCCGGGCGGCGGTGCTCGCCACCGCGCCGCTGGGGCTCTGCTTCCTCCCGGCCTTCGTCCTGATCGGCGTGGTGCCGGTGGTCGTCGGCCTCACCAGCCGCTTCGCGCAGGCGATGTGAACAAGAGCCGGATGCACGGACATCGACGGACAACGAGTGACAGGAGGATCTCATGACCGCAGTGATCGCGATCGGGACCGGTACCGGGCGGTCGCTCCGCCCGCTGGCCGGGGCGTGGCGGCGGCGGAGCCGTCGGGCAGCCTGGCGGGTGCGCAGGGTGGCCCGGCTCCGGGGCCGCTCGGACGCCGGGATGACCACGGCCGAGTACGCCGTCGGGACGCTGGGCGCGTGCGCCCTCGCGGCCGGGTTGTACAAGGTGGTGACCAGCGAGGCCATCACGGGTGCGTTGACCGACATGCTGGTGCGGGCGCTCCATGCCACCTAGGACAGGCCGTCGAACCCTTGCCGGTCGGCCGGCCCGGACCGGGAGACCCCGGCGCGCAGGCGCACCCCATGGGGTGGTCGTCGACCGCCGACGGTCCCCGGCCCGGCGGCCGGGAGGCGCTCCCGCCACCGCCGCGCGCGGCACGCTCCTCGAGGCCGCCCCGCCCGCGCTCCCGGTGGGTGACAGGGAGCTGAGGACGGCTTCCGGCCGGGCCGGGGAGCGTGGCGCCGGCCCGGCATGGCCGCTGCGGCCGCGCGGCGACGCGGGCTTCGTGACCGCGGAGACGGCGGTGGCGCTGCCGGCGCTCGTCCTGCTCGCGGCGATGCTGATCTGGGGTGTGCTCGCGGCGGCCACGCAGATCCGCTGCGTGGACGCCGCCCGGGTCGGCGCCAGGGCGGCCGCACGCGGGGAGACGGACGCCGCCGAACTCGCCCGCGCGGCGGCACCGGCGGGCGCGCAGGTCCGGGTGGCCTTGGCGGCCGACACGGTGCGGGTCGAGGTGGAGGCGCCGTGCGCGGGGCCGGGAAGGCTCGGCGGGCTGCTCGCCGTCCGGCTCGGTGCGGCGGCCGTGGCGGCGCGGGAAGACGTCCTGGTGGCGGTCACGGCGGGAGGTGGTGGTCCATGGCCGTCCTGACCGGGCTGCGGGAGACGGCGGAGCGGGTGGCACGCGCCCGTGCGGCCCGAGCCGTCGCGGCGGGTGGGCGAGGGCCGGACGCCGGCTCGGCGACGGTCTGGCTGCTCGCCCTGGCGATGCTGGGCACGGCGGTGTTCGCCGGGACGATCGCGGTCGGCTCGGTGGTCGCCTCCCGGCAC
>NZ_JBSHAP010000210.1:0-10206 GCF_053611565.1 Kitasatospora sp. NPDC054795 | reverse complement strand
GCCCCACCCGCCCCGGCCGGGCGGCCGGGGCGGGTGGGGCGGCGGGGTGAGGCCCCGGCGGGCAGCAGTAGGGTGCGGCGCTGACGGATTGATCATGTGTCGGCAGACGGGCACAGCGCGCGTGAGGAACTCGGCGTGAGGTACGAAGATCAGGAGTCCCTGCGGCGGGCCCCCTACCGGGAGGGGCCCCACCAGTCGCAGCAGCGTGTCCCGATGTGGCAGCGGTTCAGGGGCGAGGAGTGGCCGACCTTGCGGGAGGTGCTGGCGCCCGTGCGGCGGACGGTCGGGGGTTGGGTCCTGGTGCCGCTGCTGTTCTGCGTGTGGCCGTTGCTGGTCCTCCTGGGGCTCTACCCGATGGCCAGGACGGCGCGGCGGCAGGCGCGGCGGGTGTTCGCGGTGCCGGGGCCGCCGGGGATCACCGACGAGCCGGTACTGCGGGTGCAGCGGATCCGGGGGTGGCTGGCGCTCGCGGCGGCGTTCTGGGTACTTGTGGTGTACGGGTCGGCGGACGACTGGGGCCGGCTCGACGAGCAGTTCGAGATCCGGCTGGCGGTCACGCCGGTGCTGGTGCTGGTGACCACGCCGGTGGTGGTCGGGGTACTGTTCCGGCTCGCCGGGCCGGCCGCCCGACCGGCCATGCGGGCGCAGGTGCGGCCTGCGGTGCTGATGGCCCTGAAGTACGTGGGCGCGTGCACGGCGGTTCCGGCTCTGCTGTGGTTGGCTTCGCAGGCGCGGGGGTCGGTCCAGGGCCTGTTCCTCGGGCCGCTGTTCGACCTGCTGGTCATGACGGTGCCGATCTGGGTGCTGATGTTCGTGGTCTTCGCCTCACCGACGGTGGCCCGTACGGCATTCACCATGGACCGGGTGCACGCGACGTTCCCGCCCATCCTCACCGGCATCGTGGTCTGGGAGCTCGCCGGGATCGGGCTGCTGTTCGGCGGCCTGCCGCCCGGCCCGCCGCCCGTCCAGCTGTGCGCCGTGGTCGGCGGGCCGGCGACGGTGACGGCGGTGGCCTGGTGGGAGGTGCACCGGCTCCGTACGCGCTTCGGGGTGTCCTTGCGCGGGCGGGCGATGGCCGCGAACGGACGGTAGTCCAGCCCCGTGCGGGAGGTGTGCCCCTGTCGTAGCCGGCCAGCGCGCCCGCGCCCGTCGGCTCCTGCTGCACCGCTGCACCCGGCCCGGGCTCCGGCGACGAAGGAGGAGGGTTCCGCGCCGGGTGGCGGCAATGGTGTCGGTGGTCGGCACGGAGGTGTCCAGCAGTGCGCGGCGCAGTGGTCCGCACTGGTACAGGGTGCGCAGTCGGGTCGGCGCCGGTGCGTTCATCCGCGCATCGTCGTGCGGGTGCCGGTGGCGGGTGCGGGTCTTGGCCGCCCGTTCGCCGCCCCCGGTGTGAGTGGAACCGGAGCGCGGTCCGCGCGGCGGGTGTCACCGTCCGTCCGGTCGAGGGCGAGACAACCGGTTGTGAAGGATGGGCCACGAGCGGCCGCCGTCTCCCCCGCAGTCGACAGGGCGGGTGACGCCCATCAGCCCCCGGTGAACGCGGCGGCCACCGAGTCCTGGACGGCCAGGTAACCGGCGGCCATCGTCAACAGGCGGCTGGAGATCGTCGCCATGCGCTGCCCGGCGGTCCCGATCGCCTTGACCACGCTCTTGGCCGCCGGCTCGTACTTCTTCGCGAAGCTGTGAGCGATCGTGTCGTCGCCGGCCGTCCCCGCCGACGACGCCAGATCGCCCGCCACTCCCGAGGCGATGTTGTGGACGAAGTCCTTCGATCCGAGGAACTCCACCGACGCCCGGGACACCATGTCCGGATCAACCTCGAAGCCTCCTTCCGGCCCCGCATCACCCACGTTCGCTCCTTCCCCCGCCCACCTTCGGGTACCCGCAACCCCCAACGAGCGAACACGCCCTGCGGCGCAACACCTCGACCAGGGGCAGGCAGTGGGGGCGGTGTTTCCATTTGGTGTTTCCGCCCCGGAAACACGCGCGCAACGGCTCCGGAACCCACCATCCTGTGACGCACCGTCAGACCGGCCCGGCTGGCGGCCAGGTCGTGGACGGCGAGGGCCGCCACGGATCGAGGAGGTTCAAAGTGCAGCGTGCACTGCTGTCGACCAGGGCGACCCTGGTCCTGCTGATCGGCATGCTCACGGGTATCGGCGCGGGACTCCTGGCGGCCGCAGGCGGCGTGCACCTGGCCCAGTGCGTCCTGTACGGCACCGGCGCCTTCGGTGCCGGCGTACCGCTCGTCAACCAGCTCGTCGCCAGCCCCGAGGAACCGGCGAAGAACGAACACGCTTCCTGACACCCGATACGGCCCGGGAGTTCCGGCTCCCGGGCCCGTAGCGGCCCGATACTGCAAGGATGGTGGCGCTGTGGCGGCCAACAAGACTCCAGGGGGTAGACAGGTGGGGAACCTGCAACCACTGAGCCCCGACCTGAACAACGAGTGCCGCGCCTTCGCCAAGGCCCTGCGCAGCCTGTTCGCGGGCCTGCGGCCCGCCGTGTCGATGCGCCGCTACAGCGCCCGCCGGCACCTGAGCCCCGGCGCCCTGTCCCGGTACCTGTCCGGGCAGCGGATCCCACCCTGGCAGTTCGTCCAGGACCTGCTCACCGATGTCGGCGCCGACCGCGGCAGCGTCGCGACCCCCGACACGATCGAGCTCCTGCGCTGCCTGCACTCGGCCGCGCAGAAGACCAGCGCCTCGGTCGGCCACGCCCTGCAGCAGCTGCAGTTCCAGCTGGCCGAGGCCGACCGGCTCTCCCGGCGTTCCGCCGCCCACAGCGACGTCCTGGGCGAAGCCCTGCTCGACAAGAACCACCGCATCGCCGACCTCGAACTGCGCCTCAACCAGCTCGAGAACGACTGGGCGCACGAGCGCGCCCGCGCGGACGGGATCGCCCTGTACACCGGAGACCGTGAGGACCTGCTGCGTGAGAAGCGCGCCCTGGAGGAGGAGGTCGCACGGCTGACGGCCGAACTCGGAGAGGCACGTCGGCGACAGTTCACCGCCGAGACACGCTGCGAGCTGCTGGAACGCCAACTCCTCGTGGCCGAGCAGCAGGCCGGCGAGGACATGCTGCGCATCGAACCCCCGGCCCCCGCCACAGGTCCCGCCTGCAGACCCAGAGCCCTCGTGGTCGACGACCAGCCGGCGAACCTCGTCGCCTTCGAGGCCGTCCTCGCGGCCGCCTACAAGTTCGAGAACGTGAACAGCCCTGGGAAGTGCTTGGTGGTGAGGGGCACGGCGGAGAACGCCGGCGTCGTTCAGTCCACCTGCGGAGACTTTGCCGACCAGTGGTGGAAGGTCTACTGATCCTGATCCCCGTGACCGTTCGTCAGCCTGGTACTGCAACGGTGTTTACTGTGCCGGCTGTCGGGTTCGCTTGTTGAGCTGTTCATGGGTGGGGACGTATCCGAGGTGGATGCTCGTCGGTGGTCGGACGGGCCGGGTTGCATGAGCGGTCTGTGCATCGGTTCACGCGGAGCGGGCCGCGGGAGTCGGTGTTGGCCTACTCGTGGGGCTGCTGGCGCCGTTGGAGTCCAAGAACGGTTGGACGGTGGGCGAGGAAGCCGGTCACGGCGGCCCGGACCGGATCCAGCGGTTGCTGAACCGGATCGACCGGGATGCGGAGGGCGTGCTCGACGACGTACCGCGTATGTCGTCGAGCACCTGGGCGAGCTGGGCGACTTCCTGCGCGAGGCCGGGGAGCCGGAACAGGCCCTGAAGTGGTACTCGAAGGCCGCCGGCAACGGCAGCCAGTCCTCCGCCGAACGTGTCCTGCGACTCCAGGCGAAGCTGCCCTGAGTCGCCCAGCCCCCGGATGCTCGAGCCCGAGGGTCAACTGGCGGTCGTGCGAAGCTGCCCTGACCCACCTCTTTCCTGTCCGGCCTCCGGCAGCATCCGGCGCTGCAAGGGGCCGGACACCCGCGTCGAGCACACCTTCGCCCGCATGAAGAACTACAAGATCCTCCGCGACTGCCGACACAAAGGTGGCGGCCTGCACCACGCGGTGCAGGCCGCCGCCCACATGCACAACCTCGCCCGAACCGCATGAACCAGCAGGTCAGGCCATATGCCAACCTGCCCGCACCGCGAACGGATGGCGTCCCGGCACGGTACCTCCAAGGACGATGGGTGGACAGGTACGGCCGCCCACCGGTCACCCGCGCGGCTTCCGCGACCACATGGGCGGCGCCGAAGCGGTGGACGGCATGAAAAAGTGCCGGGACCGCCGACGAACGGACCCGGCCCGCGGTCACGCCCCGGTCTCGGGGGTGACGACCGGGTGCTCGGCGAGGAACCGGACCTGGGCCTCACCGGTGCGGATGATGGTGCTCCTGAGGCCGTATGAATCGGTCAGCCGTTCACGGACCGGACGGCCTCGCGGATCACATCGGCGACCCGCTCGGGGTGGGAGAGCATCACCAGGTGCGAGGAGTCGACCTCGACCATGGTCGCGCCGGCACGCCGGTAGCCGAACCGCTGGACCTCGGGGTTGAGGGTCCGGTCAGCGCCGGCGACGATCCCCCAGGACGGCTTGGTCGGCTGGCCGCCCAGGGGGTTTTACCGTGGCTGTTCGCACCCGCCGGTTTTTCCGAACCGGCCCCGGGCGGGGAACGGCTCTGGCATGCTCACCCGAATGCAGTAGGCCCCTGAGTCACCGGGGCCTTACACAGAGTCAGATGTCGGGTCGGGGTGGGGCAGTGCAGTACACGATCAGTGCGACGGCGTTCCTGGCGATCATCATCATCCTGAGGCTCCGGCGCCGCACCGAGGCCCGCAGCCGCGCCGACGAGGCGCTCACCGTCTTCACCGCCGTCACCTTCGGCGTCCTGATCGCCGCCACCTCCTGGGGCCACGCCATTCTCCAGCTCGTCGGCATCGCCGTCGACGCCACCCACTGACTCGGCGACCACCGCTGAAAAGGAGCACCGCGATGGCCGGGCACCTGGCGAAGTGCCTGGCCGTCGCAGCTCTTGGTGGAAGGGCGTCCTCCCCGCAGGCGCGGGGGATCCGGGGGCGATTCGGTGCAGGTGCACCACCGGAACCCGTCCTCCCCGCAGGCGCGGGGGATCCGGCGGCGCAGGGCAGGCAGCAGCGCGGTTGCTGGTCCAGCTGAGTGTCCGCCCGGCCGACCCCGGGGCGTGTCGCCGCCGGCCCGGGAGGAGATGGCGGAGAACGCCGCGGAGGTGGGTATGTCGGTGCAGGCGCACGCGGACCAGCTCGCCCGCGAGCTGCCCGCGGCCGCCGACGCCGTGACACCCGACGGCGAACTGCCGGACGACACGGCATTCGAACGGCACCTGGACGACCACTTCCGCAAGTAGCACCGGCATGGCGGGGAGAGCCGCGCCGTCCCCGGGCTTGGGGATGGCGCGGCGCTCGCCGTGCCCGTGCCGGCGGGAGCCGCGAGCGTGACGGTGTACAGCCCTGGGAGGCACGTCCAGAAGAGTCGCGAGCAGGCGAACCGCTCGCTGCTGCGCTCACCCGTTGGGCTGACGG
The DNA here is from genome assembly GCF_053611565.1 of Kitasatospora sp. NPDC054795. Classification (NCBI taxonomy): domain Bacteria; kingdom Bacillati; phylum Actinomycetota; class Actinomycetes; order Kitasatosporales; family Streptomycetaceae; genus Kitasatospora; species Kitasatospora sp. NPDC054795. The sequence goes on along the minus strand of NZ_JBSHAP010000210.1, from coordinate 4,699 downwards.
CCGTGGCAGATCGTGGCGGAAGGCTCAGCCCTGTAGCAGGCTCCTTACCAAACTGACGCACCATCACCAAGGAGGCCTCCATGCACGACATCCCGAAAAACCTCAAGTACACCAAGGACCACGAGTGGATCCTGGTCACGGGGAACACCGCCCGTGTGGGCATCACCGACTACGCGCAGAAGCATCTCGGCGACATCGTCTTCGTCGACATCCCCACGGTGGGGAAGAAGCTCAGCGCTGAGGACATCTTCGGCACCGTAGAGGCGGTCAAGACGGTGAGCGATCTCTTCCTGCCGATGTCCGGAACGGTCACCGAGGTGAACCCCGAGCTCGAGAGCGATCCCGAACTGATCAACCAGGAACCGTACGGCGAAGGCTGGATGATCGGGATCACGCTGGCCGATACCAGCGAGCTGAGCAGTCTGCTTACGGCCGAGCAGTACAAGGCCCTTACCGCAGAGGAGTAGCCGTCTCCCGGTGCTCCTCGGGTGGTCGCCCCGAGGAGCACCGGGACCTCCCCGTGGCAGGACGACATCGTCGTCGCGTCGAAGGTCACCAGGAGCCCGGCCGGTAGAGCTTCGCGTGGATCACCCGCTCCTCCCACCACGGATGATGCTGCCGCCCGCCGTGATGTCGAGCGAGGCGTGGTTGAGCTCGGTGACCGCGCCGGCGATGTGACACGCAGGCAACTCACCGACGAGCAGTGGAGTTTGATCGAGCCCTACCTGCCGATCGGCAGGTTCGGGCCCTACCCCGAACGGCTTCGTGACCAGTTCGAGGGCGTGATCTGGCGGTTCCGCTCCAGTGCCCAGTGGCGGGAGATGCCCGAGGAGTTCGGCCCCTGGTCCACGGTCTTCGGCCGGTTCCGGGTCTGGCGGGACGCCGGCGTGTTCAGTGCCCTGCTCGAAGGCATGATCGCCGAGGCCGCCCGCGAGGGGAAGACGGACCTGTCGCTGGTCAGCATCGGCGCCCTCACCGACCCCGGCGGCCTGGTCCATCACAGCTGGCCGCCCGCCTGACGGCCCCGGCGCGCCCGTGCTCGCCCTCTGCCCTTGCCGCTTTCAGGGGTGCCAGGGGTTCAGAGGGTGAGGCCGGTAGGCCCGTAGGTCCTGCAGAACCCGCAGTCACAACTGGTGAGGGAGTTTGCCTGGCAATGGGCCGTCGGCCAGGAGCGGGACGCACAGGGCCCCGGGTCGAGCGGCGTCTCGTCGCCGGGCGTTGTCCGGTCGCACCAGGTGCACCGGACGGCCGCAGGCACACCCGACTCCCGCAGCCGCCGGGCCGCCCCGACGGCGATGTCGAACGGGGCGTCCTCCAGAACCACCACAGGGGCGCTGCCCAGAAGCAGCTTGCTGTGCCACAGGCTCAGCCCCGTCACCGCCCTGACAGCCCGCAGGGCATCCGGCCCCCCGTCCCCGGAACCGGTCACCAGCACGGTGAACCCGGGCACCTCCACGGGCGCATCTCCTCCGGCAACGGGACAACCGCCCCAGTATGTCGGCGGACAGACCCCTCGGCCCACCCGTTTTCGGCAGCCGCAGAGCCGCCGGCTCCTCGCGCCTTCACGGGCTCCGGAGGGCCGGTTTCATCGATCTCCCAGTGCCCATCCGCGGGGCGGCCCCGAGACACCTTGGTGGCTCAGGCGACCCGCTCTCCAGAACGGATACGGGAGCAGCGGCAGGTGCTGCGGCGCTCCTTCTCTGCCCGGAGTACGGGTGCTTCTCCAGGCTGTCGCACGGCTTCCCCCGTCCCGGTGGCAAGAACGATCCGATGTTCGGTTCCCATCGTTGCGGGGACACCGCTGGTGCCGGTCCGGATCGAGGTACGGTTCCGCTGCCGGTGGCTGAACCGACGGCGGTCGGATGGCGGGATCATGCGGGGCAGAGTGGGTTGGTGGACCGTTCGGGTAGGTACACCGCCTTCTCCGCAGGGGTGACGTCGCGGGAAACGGCGTTGCAGATCGTGCTGGTGGCGGCGTCCAGTGCGGCATAGGACCACAGCCGCGCGGTACGGTCGCTGCTGGCGGTGACGACGGTGCGTCCGTATCCGTGCCAGATTTGTGTTGTCACTCATGCGGTTTCGGCGGAGCTGCAAGGTCTCGACCTCGGACGACCGAGCGGCCTTCAAGTACGGGCGGCTGCACGACGGTGCCGGTCCGCGGGTGGAGCCGACGCCTGGGACCGCGAGGTCGCCACGGTCAACCGCTTGGCCGGGAACGGCGAACGCGAGGAACGGATAGCCCGATGAACACACCCGAACCGCTGACCGATGAGGAACTCGCCGAGATCGAGGAGATCGCCCAGGCTGCAACCCCCGGCCCCTGGTACGTCCGTCAGCTCGATGACGATTTCGCGATGAGCCTCGTCGCGATCAGCACCGTTCCCGACACCGGGCTCGGTGAGCGCTGGCCGGCCTTCGACCACCATCAGATCGTGGCCACCACCCTTGTCCAGCGGCCGCGCTATGTCGACGTCGCGGACGAACGCTGGGACGAGAACGCCCATTTCATCGCCAGCGCCCGACAGGTCGTCCCGCTGCTGATCGCCGAGATCCGACGCCTCAACCGTCTACTTGAAGCCAAGGAAGAGGAGGCCGGGGCGAGCTGACGCGGACAACCCGGCGGGCTCCCCGCAGACCGGGACACGGGAGGATGGGCGGCTGACGGACCCACAGTCCCACTGCCCCTGCCAGCCGCTCATACTGGCCACTATGCAGTTCACCTCCGGCGGCACCGACGGCCCACGTTTTGACCAGGACGGGTACGACCTGGACCTCGGTAACAACGTCTACGGCTTTCTCCCGTCGGCGGTGAGCGCCCTGGACATCGCACAGGCCTTCTCTGCGGCAGGTTGGCGCGTGCGCAAGTCCAGCTGGACCGAGTTCGAGGTCGAGCACACCTATGCCGAGCTGGAGCTGTTCCCCGAGACACCGGTGAGGTTCGGCGGTGTCGTTGTTCCCGAACGGATTGATGATCTCCTGTCCGCATTCTCCGCTCTCGGACTGTCATACACCGTCGAGCTGTATGACCAGGACGACAACGAAACGATCTACCGGGCGTGAGTCCCCGACGCAGCCGGCATGGTTGAGGACCTCCACCCCGGCGTGGCGCGGTGCGGTCTGCCTCACAGCTATACGTTCGTAAGGAACACGGCTCAGAACGAGCGCGGCGAACGCCACCTCCGGGTCCCGCCAGCTCAGTAGCAACACGACTGATCCGCACACGGCCTCTGCGGACACCAGGCACTCGTACGTCACGCACCTGACCGAGGGCGGGGTGGACCGGCGTTTCATCCAGCTTCTCTTGAGTCCTCAGCAGTGTGTCCATGACGCCCCGCATGCATCCGACGCTCCTGACCGCCGTCCAGGCCCAGGCGATCCTGGACGCCTGCACCCGGCTACGGGACCGGTTCCTGTTGGCGCTCCTGTGGGGGACGGGCATCCGGATCGGCGAGGCCCTGGGCCTGCGGCACGAGGATCCGGCCGTGGCGGAAGGCGAGTCGACCGTGACGCCGCGAGTCAACGACAACCGGTCACCGGATGCCACTTCGGGGCGGCCCGGCAGAGCCTGTGCGTGCGCCACCACGGCTTTTGGGAGCGAGCGGGCAAGGCCGACATGAGGACATGGGCGGCTGGCCTGCCGGCTGTCGAGGACAGCGACCACCGGGTCTGCCAGCTGTCGTTCTGCACCTTGTGGGCCGAGGGGGAAGTCGCCGTTCTGCCACCATCAGAGCGTGGTGGTGAACCGGGTGGTGTTCGGTGGGGTCGGGTTGTGAATGCCTCGGTCGGTCGCGCTTCCGACGCAGTACCGTGGGCCGGTGGATGAGATGCCAGCCCCGATGTCGGGTATGACGATCAGCATTCGGATGCGCCAGGACGTAGTGATCGTCGATCCGGAGCGCTTTGTCGCTTCGGCCCGCGCGGCGTATCGCGAAGCCTCCCCTGAAATCACCGAGGAGAGGGCAGCCGAGGAGATCCGCGATGTCCACGAGGCTGTGTGGGCTCTGCTGGACCGCTTCGGTCGACTCGCAGCCGACGCACCGGCATCCGCCGGACTCCCCGGCCAACGGACTCCGGACCGCCCAGACGGGCTCTCGCCTGCAGGTGAGCTCATGCGCATCGTGCTGAACGATCCGCAACCACTGCAGGACTACGGCTGCTTCATGCCCGAGAATTACGACCCGTTCGCCATCCCACCAGGGGTGTGATGGCGTCCACCGCGACAAACTGCTACGCAAGAGAGAATCTCGAACGTTCGTGCCAGATGTCGGACAGGCGTAGACGAACGGGCCTCTTGGTAGGAGTGCGGTTGTCGAGACCAACCCTCCGGCCCAGGAGACCCGTTGCCGCATCAGTTCACCATCTGCTCGCCGGTCGGGTGCCACTTCGGACACTCTGACGTGTGACTGCTACGTACATCAGTACGGGGCGATCGCGCCGGGACGGCGTGCGCCGCACTGCCCGTCCGACATGACGGATGCGGAATGGGCCCAGGTCAAAGCCTCGATGCCGGTGCCGGCCTGGCTGGAGGGCCGGGGCGGACGCCCCGAGGCCTACTGCCACCGTGAAATGGTCGACGCAGTGCGCTACCTCGTCGACAACGGCTCCAAGTGGCGGGGTGCGACACGAGGTCGCACTGAACAAGTGGCGAAATGTCAGAAAGGAGGGTGAACAGCCCAGGCCAGTGTCCAGGGCCTGTCCC
>NZ_JBSHAP010000209.1:0-10263 GCF_053611565.1 Kitasatospora sp. NPDC054795 | reverse complement strand
TACCAAACCACCACCCACACCAACCCCTAACACCACACACCCGGCAGCACCGGCAGCACCCGGCCACCAACCACCAACAGCACCCCGGCCACCACACCGGGCGATCTTGGTCGGCAGGGCGTCCCGGTGCGTGGTGATCTTGTTCTGGCTGACCTGGGGAAGCGCGTGGCTCCGCTGCTGCCACCCGCGCCGGGTAGTGTCCGGATACAAAGGATCAAGTGATTCCGCCGAGCCGCAACAGGGCCCGCGGACATGGGGAGGTCGACGTGATCGTGGGTACCGGCCGGAGGCTCGTCCTGATTCGTCATGCGCAGGCCGAACGGGAGACGGCGGTCGACAAGGAACGGCGTCTCGACGAGCGGGGGCGGGAGGAGGCGTCCCGGACCGGACGGTGGCTCGCGGGTTCCGGCATCACGCCCGATCTCGCGCGGGTGTCCGGCGCCCGCCGGACCAGGGAGACCTGGGAACGCGTGGGCGCCGCGTTGCCGCGACTCTCCGAGACGGTCCACGAGCAGGGGCTCTACGACCTCAGTGTGGAGATCCATCGGGGGGAAGCGGGAATCGGCGAGCTGGTCGCGATGGTGCGGGCGAGTTCGGACGACGTGGGCGATCTGGTCGTCGTCGGACACAATCCGAGCCTGCCCGAGCTGGTCCGGCTCCTCGTCGGTACGGCCGACGGCGACCTCTCGCGGCGGGTGGAAGAGTCCGGGTTCCCGACCGCCTCCGCGGCCGTCCTCGAATTCGACGGTTCCTGGCAGAGGATCGGGCCCGGAACAGCGAGGATCACCGCGTTCTGGACACCCTCACAGGGTTGAGACGGTGCACCTCGGGGCGTCGGCGCGTCCGACCCCCAAGCGCCACCACCATGGCCGGCCCCACCGGCGACTGAAGGTGTACCGATTCCAGACTGCCCGGCGACATCATCGCCGAACACAGGACCTATGACTCGACTCATCCTGAAACGATCACTTGGTCGGTGTCCGACACTGATCCGGCGGCCCGGGGAGGGCGATGCGGCTGATGAGTCCGTCGTCGACGAACTCGAAGGGCTCCTCGTGTTCCGCGGGGTCGTGCCGCTGCAGAAATACGGTGAGCGCAACGGCTGGGAGCCGATCCAGGGGCGAAGGTGCTCTCGCTCCGGGCGTCGTACGGCGGCGGATCGAGCATCCTGAACTCGGCGAGGAGACGGCGGCCGCGCGTGGCCCGGGCACCGGCTGACCGGTTCCACGGGGCTTCAGCGGTCACGCGGATCGACTGCCGCCGACACCGGCGGCAGGGTGAGTTCCGACAACATGGCCGTCCCGTTGCTGCCCTCACGGGTCGGCGAGGGCGGCGACGGTCGTCGGAAACCGGGTGCGGCGGCGATACCGCGAGTTCGTGCATCCGCCGGGGAGGCGTCCGCTGTACCCGCGGGAGTCGTCCTGCTCGTGCTCGGGGTGTTCCTTCGAGGACGTCAGGCACGTACGTGACGTGCTGGAGGAGGTCCTGGAGAGACTGCCGGCGCCGGCGCGCGCCGAGCTCGGCCGACTCGTGAAGCCGCTGGATGCGGTGTTCCTGCGCCGTACTCTCCCCGACCCGTTTCGCTCACCGGCGCCGGTGGCGCACGGAGTTCTGGTGGTATCGCCGTCTGGCCGAGCGGTCGGAGTGGGGGTGAAGGGGCCCGCCGCCCGGTGGGGGCGGAGATCGGCCACTCCGGGTGGACCGTCGGCCCGGGCGGCCTCGGGCAAATCTGCCGGCTCGTGACCTGCCGGGCCTCCGGCGCCCATCCTCCGTGCCGCCCCGGCCGCGACAGTTGCAGGTCAGCCACGTGTCGGGGCGTGGTGGGCGCGAGGTGGCTGAAAATCGTGTGCCATATAACCTGTGACATTGTTCTGATGGCCGGTCAGTGACAGGATCCACGCCAATCTCCTCATCTCCTTCACTCAGTCCGACCCCACGTCGGGCTGCCCCCACTCGAAGAAGGACTCGGCGTGCTCCTGCGCACAAGACTCTCCACGCTCGCGGCCGGCGTCGTCGCCTGTTGTGCCACGGCCACCGCCGTGCTGCCGGCCCAGGCCTTCGCGGCGCCCGCCGCCCCGGCCCTGACCGCGGCCGCCACGACCACGACCGACCCGAACGCACCCGCAGCACCCGCCGCGCCCACGGCCGGCGCGACGACAGGCTCCGAGGAGCCCGCCGCACCCGCGGCCCCGCTGCCCCCGGCGCTGATCGGCGAGCGACTCATGGGCGGGCCGGCCACCACGGCGGCCACGGCCGCGACGGCCGCCCCCGTCGCGCCCAAGACCCTTGCCCCGCAGGCCCTGTCCGGCGCGGACGCGGCCGCTGCCGCCGCGCAGGCCTGCACCCCGGCCGACTTCGCCGCCCGCACCGGGGCCGACCTGGTCGCGTTCATCAAGAGCTCGACCCCGGAGTGCATCCGGGGTCTGTACAGCAGCGGTGGCGCCGACCCGAGCATCTTCCGGCAGTCCCGGATGCTGTCCGTCGCGGCCGCCTTCAAGGACCTGGCGGCCGGCTACACCGGCGACAACTCGGCCGGCATCCAGCAACTGGCGCTCTACCTGCAGGTGGGCTACTACATCCAGTTCTACTACCCCGACGCGACCGGCCCGTACACCGGCGAGCTCACCACCGCCGTCCGGGCCGCCCTGGACGCGTTCTTCGCCGGCGCCCGCTGGCACGACGTCACCGAGAGCAACGGCATCGTGCTCAGGGACATGGTGTGGCTCACCGACAGCGCCAACGTCCAGGCCGGCTACCTGGGCGTCTACAAGCGGATACTGGACGACTACAACAACTCCTACAACGCCGTCCCGAAGATGGTCGGCGCGGTCAACTCCGTGCTGCAGTACCCGCTCTGGCGGGGCAACTCGAACCAGGACTTCGTCAGGGCGGTCGCCGCCGACCCGAGCCTCGCCGTCTCCCTCGCCGACTTCGCGATCAACCACAAGGACCTGATCGGCGGGCCCAACGAGGTCCTCGACACCAACGCGGGCAACGACCTGGCCCGGATGGCCGGGAGCGGCCCCGCCGTCGAGGCCGTGGTCAAGCCGCTGGTCAGGAAGGTGCTGGACGCCGCACCGCTGCTGACGCCGGCGGCGCCGCTGTACGTGCACACGGCCGTCCAGGCCGCGTACTACAACAGCGGCCAGTGCTCGTACTACGACATCTGCAACCTGCCCGCCAAGCTCACCTCGGTGGTCCTGCCGCACCAACTGGTCTGCGACAACCGGACCATCCAGGCCCAGGCGCTGTCGGCCGAGGAACTGGCCACCGTCTGCGCCAGCCTGCGCAACCAGGACGCCTTCTTCCACGGCGTGGTCAAGGACAACGGGCCGATCCCGAACCAGTACGCCAAGAACGTCACCTTCGGGATCTTCGCCAACAAGACCGACTACACCACCTACTCGTGGGCGATCTTCGGCAACGACACCGACAACGGCGGCCAGACCGTCATGGACGCGACCGACCCGAACAAGCCGGCCGTGACCGTGATGTACCAGAAGACCTGGAACAACAACGACCCGGCCCGGGTGTGGAACCTCAACCACGAGTACACCCACTACCTCGACAGCATTTACGACCTCAAGGGCAACTACCGCACCCAGATGTCCGTCCCGGACATCTGGTGGGTCGAGGGCCTCGCCGAGTACGTCTCGCACAGCTACCGCGGCGCCACCGACACCGACGCGATGGCCCAGGCCGCCAAGCACACCTACAAGCTCAGCACCCTCTTCCAGAGCACCCCCGGCAACTCGGACTCGACCCGCGTCTACCCGTGGGGCTACCTGGCCACCCGGTACATGGTGGAGAAGCACCCGGCCGACGTCCAGGCCATGCTGGCCCGGTTCCGCGTCGGTGACTACCCCGGCGGCTACGCGGTCTACAACAGCCTCGGCACCTCCTACGACGCCGACTTCGATGCCTGGCTCGACGCCTGCGCCGGCGGCGCCTGCTACAACCCCGGCCCGACCGCCCTGTTCGACACCTCGGTGAACGGCGCGACCGTCAGCGTGAACGACCGGTCGGTGCAGACCGGTTCCGGCCGGATCACCGCCTGGCACTGGACCTTCGGCGACGGCACCTCCTCGGACGAGCGCAACCCGAGCCACACCTACTCGGCGGCCGGCAGCTACACCGTCGCCCTGACCACCACCGACGACACCGGCCGGATCTCCACCACCCCGGCCACCGTCACCGTGACCGCCGCCCCGGTCGTCCTGCCGGCCTGCACCGAGCAGCGCGCCGACGCGATGGGCCGGAACTGCTCCCGCGGCGGCCGCGCCGCGACCGCCGGCAACCTCGACTACCTGTACGTCTACCTGCCGGCCGGAACGACCACGCTGAAGGTCACCACCTCCGGCGGCACCGGTACCGCGCACCTCTACTACAACGCGGACACCTGGGCCTCGCCGAAGGCCTTCACCGCCTCCTCCACCGGCACCGGCACCACCCAGTCCCTCACCGTCACCAACCCCACCGCCGGCTACCGCTACCTCAGCCTGTACGCCGTCACCGACTTCAGTGGCGTCACGGTCAGCACCCAGTTCTGACCCCGACCCACACCTGAGCGGAGCGCTCGGCCGGGCTTCCCGGCCGGGCGTTCCGCGTGCGCGTTCCGGATGGGCGTTCCACCGGGCCGACGGCCGGGCCGACGTGCGGGACGGCGTGCGGGACGACCGGCCGGGCGTGCGGGCTCCTCAGCGGCGGCTGAGGTAGGTGAGGACGGCGAGGACGCGGCGGTGTCCGCTGTCGGCCGGCGAGAGGCCGAGCTTGGCGAAGATGTGGCCGATGTGCTTGTGGACGGCGTTGTCGGTGATGACGAGCCGGTTGGCGATGGTGGTGTTGTCCTTTCCTTCGGCCATCAGGGCGAGGACCTCGCGTTCGCGCGGCGTGAGGGCGGCGATCGGGTCGCGGGCGGGCCGGGTGAGGAGCTGGCCGATCACCTCGGGGTCCATGACGGTGCCGCCGGCGGCGACCCGCCGCAGTGCGTCGGTGAACTCGCTCACCCGGCTCACCCGGTCCTTGAGGAGGTAGCCGACGCCGCCGCGGCCGTCGGAGATCAGCTCGCCGGCGTACTGCTGCTCGACGTACTGGGAGAGGACGAGCACGGGCAGGCCGGGGTGCAGGCGGCGGGCGCGGATCGCGGCGTGGATGCCTTCGTCGCGGAAGCCGGGCGGCAGCCGTACGTCGACGATGGCGACGTCCGGGCGGTGTTCGGTGACGGCGGCGACGAAGCCGGGGGCGTCCGGGGTGATCGCGGCGACCTCGAAGCCCGTGGCGGTCAGCAGGAGTTCCAGCCCGTTGGCCAGCAGGACGTTGTCCTCGGCGATCACGACGCGCACGGCAGGCTCACGGTGATCGTGGTCGGGCCACCGCCGGGGCTGTGGAGATGGACGGTGCCGTCGAGCGCCAGGACGCGGTGGCGGATTCCGGTGATGCCGGTGCCCAGCGTCTCGTCGGCGCCGCCGACGCCGTCGTCGGTGACCTCGATCGCCAGCCGGTCGCCCTCGCGTGCGACGCGGACGGCGATCCGGGTGGCCCGGCTGTGCTTGGCGGCGTTGGTGAGCGCCTCGGCGATCGTGAAGTAGGCGACGGCCTCGACCGCGGCGGGGACCGTGTCGAGGTCGCCGGAGCCACCGGAGCCGATGTCGAGGGTGGTCTCGATCGCCGATCGGGAGGCCACCGCGGTCAGCGCCCCGGCGAGGCCGCGGTCGGCGAGGATCGGCGGGTAGATCGTCCGGATCACCGCCCTCAGCTCCGTCATGGCCTCCTCCGTGTTCTCGTGCGCCTCCTCCAGGAGCCCGGCCACCAGCCGGGGGTCGTCGCTCAGCAGCTCACGGGCCACGCCAAGCCGCATCGCGATGGCCACCAGCCGGGCCTGGGTGCCGTCGTGCAGGTCGCGCTCGATCCGGCGGAGTTCCGCACCGTGCGCGTTCATGGCGTGTGCCCGCGTCTCGGTCAGTGTCTCCACCCGCTGTGCCAGCCGCGCGGCGGTCGAGGGGGACAGCAGCGCAACGCAGGTCCGGGCGTGCAGGCGGGCCAGCCGGGGAGCCAGCCAGTAGGTCAGGGCCGCGAAGGCGACGGCTTGTGCGGTCCCGAGGGTCAGCGCCGTGCCCCACCCGGTCAGGGGGACACCGGCGGCGAAGCCGCCCGCGCGGGTGCCGGCGGGCAGCGCCCACCACAGGGGCACCGTGACGGCCGTGGTTACGGCGTTGCCCGCGCACAGCAGCAGGACGAGGCCGAACGCCAGGGCTGTCACGGTGCAGGCGCAGAGCCAGCCGAGGACCCGCCACGGGCCGCCCCGGACCGGGCCGGAGCGCGGAGAGCCCAACAGCCGGTCGGCGCGGCGGCGATGCCAGGACGCCCAGGAGCGGGCCGTGACCGGGACGGCGAGTACGGGCAGCGCCAGCACGGCGGCCGCAGCGGTGAACAGGCTCCCCAACAGGTAGCCCAGACCGCGCCACATCTCCGAAAGCCGACCGGCCCCATGGTGCTTCATTCGCACCAGTCTGGCCCATGGGGCCGGGCCGGGCATTACAGCCCACTACCCTCTTTTCTGACGGGTGAGCGGTATCGTCCGGTTCCCCACCCGGACCTAGCGTCAACGCCCATGACGACTTCACCGATTCGTGCCCCGCGGCGGCATCACCGATCCGTCCGACGGAACGTCACGCTGGCCGCCGTCGCGGCCGTGACCCTTTCCACCGGTGCGCCCTCAGCGCCGGCCTCCCCGCAGCACGACGACCGGCTCCGGATCCGGCTCCAGCGCGACGCCGACGCGCTCATCGCGGTCGGCGCCACCGGAGTCCAGGCCCGCGTGGTCACCTCCGACGGCCGGAACCTGACCGCCGCCGGCGGCGTCGCCGATCTGACGGAACGCCGGCCGGTGCCCCGGAACGGCTACTTCAGGATCGCCAGCATCACCAAGACGTTCGTAGCCACCGTGACCCTGCAGCTCGCCGGCGAGAACAGGCTCTCCCTGGACGACCCGGTCGATCGGTGGCTGCCCGGCGTGGTGTCCGGAAACGGCAACGACGGTCGCGCGATCACTGTCCGCCAGCTGCTCCAGCACACCAGCGGCATCCATGACGACTACCCGGACTACACCTCGGCGGAGGACTTCCAGCAGCACCGGTCGGATGCGTACACACCCGAGCAGATCGTCGCCCGGGCGATGGCCCACCGCCCGGACTTCGACCCCGACACGGGCTGGAACTACAGCAACACCGGTTACGTCCTGCTCGGGATGATCATCGAGCAGCTCACCGGGCACCCCTGGCACGAGGAGGTCAGGGACCGGATCGTCCGGCCGCTGGGCCTCGATCACACCTTCCACCCGGGCACGTCCCCCGCCCTGCCCCGGCCGCACGCCGAGACCTACCAGAGGTTCGCGGCCGGCGAGCCGTTCGTGGACGTCACCGAGCAGATCGGCTCCGGCACCAACGGCGAGGCCGGGCTCGTCTCCACCACCGCCGACCTCGACCGGTTCTTCGGCGCCCTGCTCGGCGGCCGGCTCCTGGCACCGGCGCAGCTGGCGGAGATGACCCGGACCGTCGAGGTCAGCGAGAAGTTCGAGCGGTTCATGCCGGGTGCCCGGGCCGGACTGGGGATCTTCTCGCGTCGACTGTCCTGCGGCGGGGAGTACTGGGGCCACGAGGGCGGTGACGCCGGGTGGATCAGCACCACCGGCGTCACCGCCGAGGGCCGGCGCGGCGTCACGGTCTCGCTGTCGGGCGTCCAGGCCGCCACCGACGGGGACGTCCTGCGGGTGGCGGAGGCGGAGAACAGGCTGGTCGACGACGCACTGTGCACGACTCCGAAGGCGGGCGGCCGCCAAGAGCGGTGAGCCCCGCCGCGCGACGGCCCCCGGTCCGGCGGGTGGATCTGGCCGACCGTGTCGAAGAGGAGGTCGTCGGCATCCGGCATGACAAATGATTGTCAGGTTATCGACATGGGAAGGGGGCTGGCCACAGACCGCACCTCCGGAAGGACACCCGTGCACCGCACCACCCTCAGGACCACCACCGCCCTGCTCGCCACCGTACTCGCCGGAACGGTGCTGGGGGCCGCACCGGCCTGGAGCCGCCCCGCGGACGGCACCCCGCCGACCCGTCAGGTGGAGGTGTTCGCGGAGGACGGCGGCATCTCCCGCGCCCAGGCCCCGGCCGCCTCCCCCTACCTCGCCGGCCACCCCCAGGGCCTGGCACCCGTGCAGGGGGACGGCGAGGTCACGGCACTGGTCCACAACGGCGAACCGGCCACCAAGCTGGACGTGGTGGTGATCGGCGACGGGTACACGGCGCAGGAGCAGGACAAGTTCCGTGCGGACGCGGACCAGAAGTGGCGCGAGATGACCTCCGTCGAGCCCTACGCCACCTACCGCTCACTGTTCAACGTCTGGACGGTGAACACCGTTTCCCCCGAGTCGGGCGTGACCGGGGACCCGGACCGGGCGACGGTGCGGCACACCGCGCTGGGATCGTACTTCTGGTGCGACGGCGTGGAGCGGCTGCTCTGCGTGGACGAGAAGGCCGTCGAGTCGTACGCGGCGAAGGCCCCGCAGGCGGACCTGGTGCTCGTGGTGGCCAACACCGCCAAGTACGGCGGCGCCGGCTACAACGACGTCAAGTCCTCGGTCGGCTACGAGGGCATCGCCACCGTGGCGGGCAGCAATGCGAAGTCCGGGCAGATCGCGGTGCACGAGACCGGGCACTCGCTGGGCAAGCTGGCCGACGAGTATGCCTACGACGGCCAGGGGACGTACCAGGGCGACGAACCCGCCGAGGCCAACATCAGCACCCTGACCGCCGACCGGATGCGCGGCCAGGGCACCAAGTGGTCACGCTGGCTGGGACAGGCCTCACCGGACGGCGGCACGGTCGGCACCTACGAGGGCGGCGGCTACTACCCCACCGGGCTCTACCGGCCGACCGAGAACTCGATCATGCGCTCGCTCGGACGCGAGTTCAACCTGCCCGGGCGTGAAGCGATGATCGCGGGCTTCTACCGCCACGCCACCCCGCTCACCAGCCCCACCCCCGGCGGCAGTCGGCTCACCCCCGCGGACCGCCTCACCGTCGACCTGCCGGTGCCCGCCACCCGGCTCCGCTGGTACCTGGACGGGCGCGAGCTGCCCCGGCTGGGCGGCCGCACCGCGCTGGACCTGGCCGAGCTCAAGCTGACCGGGCCGCGCTCCCGGCCGCACACCCTCACCGCCGTCGCCACCGACCCGACCCCGGCCGTCGCGGACCCGGCGCTGCGCGCGAAGCTGACCGCGAGCCTGTCCTGGGTGGTCACGCGCTGAGACGAGTCCTGGCGTGCCGTTCGACCGGACCGGCACCCGACGGAACCCCGCCCCGGCCCCTGGAACTCAAGGGGTCGGGGCAGGGTTCCGGGCGGGGCGGGGTTCCGGTCAGGGCTTCACAACATCCACCCGAGTTGAGCGGTTCGTGAGGCAGCCGTGACGACGCCGTGCTAAAACCTTCGGCGGGCCGCAACTCCCGTTGTCGGCCCGCACGGTACCGCATGTCCCGTTGTTCCCGCGCCGGGCCCCGTGTCCGGCCACGACCCTGGGAGAACCATGCCCACCGCACACGCGCACACCCGCTTCGCCCGCCTGCTCCTCGCCGCACTGGCCGCCCTCGCCCTCCTGCTCTCGGGCGCGGTCGCCGCGACCCCCGCGAAGGCCAGCACCACCAGCCTCGACGGCTCCTGGGCCTGCGAGGTCCCGGCCGGGTACGTCTACGACCAGGTGTCGATGAACCGCAGCTGCAGCGGCGGCGGCAGCTGGAACTCGCCGCAGTTCCACCTGCGGACCCCCTACGACGGCCTGACGGCCTGTCGGAGCACGCCCGGCTTCGTCTACGACAACATCACCTGGGGTCTCGCCTGCAGCCAGATCAGCGGCGTGCAGTCCAACCAGTACCACCTGCGCAAGCCGGTCGACGGCCTGGTCGCCTGCATGGGCACCCCGGAGTTCACCTACGACTACCTCGTCTGGGGCACCGCCTGCAACCTCACCACGGGCGGCGGCCAGTCCAACGCCTTCCACCTCCGCAAGCCGTACAGCGGCCTCTGGGCCTGTGACGTCCCCTACGGCTTCACGTACAGCACGACCACCCAGAACACCGACTGCAGCACCTACCGGAACACCCCGTCCACCAAGTTCCTGCTGCTCGGCTGACCGGTCCCGCTCACAAGGAAGGGAGCAGGAAGTCGGCCGGGCCGACTTCCTGCTCCCTTCCCAGTCTCTTATAAACAACA
>NZ_JBSHAP010000208.1:0-10283 GCF_053611565.1 Kitasatospora sp. NPDC054795 | reverse complement strand
AACGCGGACGGCAAGGAGATCTACAACCAGAAGACCCAGCCCAACGTCAAGGGCACCCTCCACTAGGCATCACACCGGACGCCCGGAGGCGGGGCGATCTCACCGGTGAAACCCGACTCCCCGAGCGCGCAACGGGACTCGCCGACGACGTGGCCCTCGCGGGCGAGGGCCACCCGGGCGACCACCTCCCCTCCTCCGAGCTCCCCGGCACCCCGCTCAAGCCCCGTGGACGCACCCGCTGACATGCTCCTTCGGCCGACGGGGAGCCTGCCGCAGGATCCGAGCCCCCCCACGACAATCCCGACGCCTCCGGCGCCCTGGCCGCCCTCGGCGCCTCCCCGGGCCCGGCCGACCTGCGTGTCAGCCCGGACGTCCGGCGGGTCCTCGGCCCCGTCCCTCGCCCCTTCGCCGAGTGGGCCGCCCGCGACGCCGTCGCGTTCCGCCCACCGGGCAGCGCCGCGGGAACCCCGGGACCGGACACGGACCGGGGGCGCGGAGGGCGGCCGTGCCCGGCAGGCTGCCGGTCGGGTGTCAGCGGCCTGCCGGTGATGCGCCGGTCGGATGCAGGTGGGCTCTGGGACCTTCGAGAGGTCCCGCCGGGTACCGATCCGGCTGTGGATCCAGGGGAAGGGGATCTCTTGTGCATGACGTAGTGATCGTGGGCGCCGGCCCGGTGGGGTTGTTCCTCGCCTGCGAGCTCGGCCTCGCGGGCTGCTCGGTCCTGGTGCTCGAGCGGGAGCCGGAACCCCGCTCGCCGTTCAAGGCGCTGCCGCTCGGCATCCGGGGCCTGTCCTCCGCCTCGGTCCAGGCGTTCTACCGCCGCGGGATGCTGCACCGGCTGCTGAAGGCATCGGGCGTCGGCGATGAGCCCGGCGCGCACCCGCGACCGGACGCGCCGTCGGTTCCTCGTCGCGGTGGCCACTTCGCCGGCATGATGCTCGATCCGGCCAAGATCGACTCCGCGGCCCTGCCGTACCGGCTGCCCGACCCGGCACCGGAGGGCATGCCGACACACGTCGAGGCGATCGAGGCGGTGCTGGCCGAGCGGGCGTCCGAGCTGGGCGTGGACGTCAGGCGCGGCGTCACGGTGTCGGCCATCGCGCACAACGACGGGAGCGTGGTCGCGCAGGCGGGCGAACACGCGTACACGGCGCGCTGGCTGGTCGGCTGCGACGGCGGACGCAGTACCGTACGCCGGCTCGCGGGCTTCGACTTCGTCGGGACCGAGCCGCTGTGCACCGGCTACGTCATGCTCGCCACCGTCGCCGACCCCGAGAAGCTGAGCCCCGGGTTCAATCCGACGCCCACGGGCATGTACCTCCAGCCCGCGGAGGACTACATCGCCCTGCTGGACTTCGACGGCGGCGCGTTCGACCGCTCGCGGCAGCCGACGCGCGACCATCTCCAGACGGTTCTGCGCCGGGTGTCCGGCACCGACGTGACGCTGAGCGAGGTCCGCCTCGTGTCGACCTTCACCGATCGGGCGATGCAGACGACGGCCTACCGGCGCGGACGCGTCCTGCTCGCGGGCGACGCCGCTCACATCCACTCGCCCCTGGGCGGGCAGGGACTCAACGCCGGCATCGGCGATGCCCTGAACCTGGGCTGGAAGCTGGCGGCGGCCGTGCACGGACAGGCGCCGGACGGACTGCTCGACACCTACGGCCGCGAGCGCCATCCGGTGGGGTCGGCGGTGCTCGACTGGTCGCGCGCACAGGTGGCGGCCATGCGGCCGGACCCGCACGGCCAGGCCGTCCAAGGGGTGATTCGCGACCTGATCAAAACCCGTGACGGAACGACCTACGTGTTCGAGCGGATATCGGGATCATCCATCCGGTACGACCTCGGCAGCGAGCACCCGCTGGTCGGCCGCAGCGCCCCGGACTTCTGCCTGGAGGACGGCACCCGTCTTGGCGACCTGATGCGGGACGGACGGGGCGTCACGCTCGACTTCAGCGCCGACCGATGCCTGCACGGTCCGGCGAGGGGCTGGGAGAGCCGGATGCGGTACGCGGCCGGTCCGGCGAAGGACGACCTCGGATCGGGTGCCGTGCTGGTCCGGCCCGACGGCGTGGTCGCCTGGGCAGGCGATCGCACACCTGATCGTGAAGCGTTCGAGCGGGCTGCGGGCCGCTGGTTCGGCGGTCCGGAAAGCTGAAACGGGCGCCGCCCGGCACCCGGCGTCGTCCTCGGTTCCGAAGTCCCGGACGGCGAAGGCCCGACCCTCGATGTCGTGGGACCCCGCCCCATCGGCACGAGTGCCCCGCGACCCACGCGACACCGCCACACCGCCACACCGCCACACCGCCACCAACGCGATCGTCGGCCGCCGGTAACAGCCCCGCACCGCGCAGCCCCACGGCCGGGGCCGCCGAACTCGTCGCCGACCTACTGGGCGGTGGGCTTCCGGGTCGCCGTGCGGTAGAAGTTGAGCGAGACCGGGCCCTTCCTGCTGGTCGCCTCCGCGCTCTTGCTCGTCATCTTCCGCTTCATGTTGGCGTTGTACCGGCGGTCCTTGACCTTCGCCGCCGGCGGAACCGGGTTGTCGGACTCGAAGAGCTGAGCATGTCCCGAGTCGGCCACGACGAAGGTGTCCCCGTGCATGTTGGCCTGGCTCTCCCCCGCGTCGCCGAAATGCGCCGCCACCAGGATGTGGACACCCTCGTACGGTGCGTTCCAGAGGCTCTCCGCGGCGTTGTCCGAGCATATTTGGAGCCGGACCTGAACGCCCTTCACCGTGGTCTCGAAGTTCTCCTTCCCGATGGCGAAGAAGCCTTGCTCCACCTCCTCCGGCGAACGGTCCGGAGCTCCTCCCTCCCTCGGCGCCTCGAAACGCTTCGTGTAGGTCTTCGGCCCCTGGCCGCCCTGGAAGACACGCGCGTAGTTGTCGAACACGGTCACGTTGCCCGAGCCGTCGAGTTCGGGCCCCTGCTCCCAGACCTCTTCCAGCTCCGCTGCCGACAATTCGGCATAGTCGTTGCCGCCGTCCACCTCCTCCTGGATCAGCTCCCGGCCCTTCCGCTGGTCGGCACGCGCCTGGTCCGATCCCTGCTCGTCGAGGTCGCGCCGGCGGCCGATGGTTCCCGGCACCACCAGGTAGTTACTGGGCAGACCCGCCAGGCGGTCGGCGAGCCAGTCGTCCACGCCGGCCGCCTGATCCGCGCTCAGGAAGTGGGTCCCCTCGCCGCTGAAGTAGTACTCCGGTGCGGTGAAGATGTACACGTGCTCGGGGTCGTACCGCTTGCTCCATTCGAGGAATGCGGTGTCCATCGCCTCGCCCAGGAGCCGTTTCTTCTCCTCCAGTTCGACGGCCGACCATTCCGCGCCCTTGCCCATCACCTTGTCCGTGGGGGCCTGGACGCCGGCGATGTGGACACCGGTCCTCCCCGCGCCGGTCTCCATGTCGTGGGGCTCGGACTCCTCGCGCTCCCACGGCTCGGTGCGCTCGCGCGCCGCGTGCGCGAGGGCCTCGGCGGCCTGACGGTCCTCCTCCTCCGACGCACGCTGCACCGGTACGTCGGCGCGGACGCCTCCGCCGGCCACGCCCTCGGTCCGCGCCGGTGGGAGCACCGACCGCCGCATGACGCGGGTGGCGTTGGCTTCGGCCTCGCGCTCGAAGCGGTCGGAAGGGTCGGAGACCTTCAGTCCGGTGCCGTTGTCGCTTCCGGCGACGGGGCCTTGGCGTTGCTGGATGACGTGGGTGAGTTCGTGGGCGAGGGTGTGCTTGTCGCCTCCGCCGTCGCCGATGACGACATGGTGGCCGGAGGTGTAGGCGCGGGCGCCCACTTCCACTGCCGAGGCCCGCGCGGCCGCGTCCGTATGGACACGGACGTCCGAGAAGTCCTCGCCGAACCGGCCTTCCATCTCGGTGCGGGTGTCATGGTCGAGCGGACGCCCCGGGGCGCGCAGGACATCCTGGACGGTGGAGCGCTGAACGGCATGTTCGGCCTGCCGGCCGTCGAATTCGTCGCCCGGCTGGAATCGTCCCCGGGCCTCCGTGTGTCCGGCTCGGTGGAGCATCTGGACGACCGCCGCGTTGCCGACGCTGCACTGGAGGGCCAGGAGAGGCGGCGCGACCCGGCTTGCCGGCTTGCCGGCCGGTGGACGGCTGTTCTCGGCGTCATTGGTTCGTGTGCTCTGCTGGACGCGCATGCTCTCCCTCTCGCACGGCAGGCGGACATTCTCCTGGATAACAGATGGGCAGAGGCGCTACCAGAGACGTGAAGGCAGCCCGTGCTGCCTGATCGGGCACCACACGATGCCCGTCACGCAGGCACGACCACCGTCCGCTGGGCCGAGAGCCTCGAATCCAGGGTGCCGATCCCTTGGAGGTCCCCCGTGGTACTGAAGGCTGGCCTCGCTGTTTCGGTTCGAGTCGGTTGAGCTGGGGTGATCCTTGTACCGGAGGGTCTCGGGGCTGCTGTCGGGCCGTGGGCATGCGGGGGTGCCGGCGCTGTGGCCGGGTGCTCCTGGGTCCTCGGGTCGCGGGTGGGCAGGGGCGTCGTCGTCGGTCAGGTGGCCGGTCGGGGCAGTGCGACGAGGTGGGTGAATGCCGCGGTCAGTTCGTGGCGCCAGGGCCAGGTGACGGCGATCCGCAGGCGTGGGCGGCGGGCTCCGCGGGTGATTCGGGCGGCGGCGTGCAGGAGTCGGTAGCGGAGTTTCTTGGGCTCGGCGGTGGCCAATTCGCCGTCCAGCAAAAGGGTTCGTGTCCGGGCGAGCAGGTCGATCGCGGTCAGGGACAGCTCCGGCCAGGCCTGGTTGATGGCGAAGTGGCGGGAGGGGAAGCGGCCGAAGCCGGTGGTCTTGCCGCAGCGGATGTGGTCCTCGACCCGGGCGTGGGCCCGGTGGCGGACTTCCAGGTGCTGAAGTGAGCCGCCGCCGGCGACGGGCGTGTCGGTGAGGAAGACCTGGTGGCGCATGCCTTCGTCCTGGTCGAACAGGGACAGCTGGCGCACGCAGAAAGTGCCTTCCTGCTGGAACGACCGGGACCTTGGACAAGCCTCATCGTTGCAGCTCAGAAGGCACGTTCGCTTTTCCGATCGTGATCCGGACTCGACCCCGGACGAAACGCGCAGGCGAGGCTATCAGGGATCCGGCCAATGGCTTCGGGTCAGGTCCGCTTGCGGCTCGCGATCTCGTCAGAGAGCTGCTGCACGTGGGCGGGGTCCGCGTCCCGGGCAAGGGCGACGTAGTGGTCCATGACGGCCGGCCGGTAGCGCACGGGCAACGTCTGTCCTGGGGCGAGTCGGGTGAGCTCGGTGATCGTGAGGTTTTCGTCTGCGATTCCGCGGAACGAGATGCCGTCGGCGGTCTCCACGTCGAACATCAGAACCACGCGTGGATTGTTGTTGACCTCCCGCCAGTCGACGAGAACGCCGAGCGCAAGCGCCCCCGTACGCAGTTCCGCATTGCGCTTCCGTGCATCACTGCTCAGGAACGGGTTCGGGGCGACGCCCGGGAAGTCGGGCCCGACGCCGAGCGATTCCCGACTCAGGTCGGGCCTGAGTTGCGCCACCAGATCGTTGAGCTTCTTCTTCTTCGAACCGAACATCCTGACCCCTCCCTCACACCGATGCCGGAATCTCGGCCTGGCGCTTCGCTTTCACTGCGATTGTACGTAGCGGCCATTCCCGACCTCCGTCGCATCGCCCCGTCCCGATGGGTCGCTGTCTGCGGTCGCGGACGGGCTCGGTCGGTGCACCTGTCTGTCGGACGCGGGCATGCCGCGCTGCGTCCGGACCACCTGCCGAAGCATCACCTGGGAGAGGGCGTGGCGGCCGACTCCTACCACGCGGCCAGGACCGCGAAATTGGCCCCACCGGCGGACAGACTGCAACGTTTTGGGTTGATCTGTCAGCAAGGGAGCTGGTTTGTGAACAGTCGCCATTGCCCGCAGGCCTTCCGCCGTGGGACCGGGCCTACGCGTTCTTCCTCCGCTGACGACCTGGGCCTGGACCTCGTCAAGGAGTTCCACAACCGGCTGCGCATCAAGGTCCGCACCTGGGCGGGCCGGGACGCCGAGCCCGGCGCCGCCGAGCCCGGGGTCGTCACAGCAGCGCGACCGGACGCGGCCGGACTCCGATCCTTCGGGGAGCGACGTCGGGCCCGGGCCGGACGCGGTCGGGCGCGGATGCGGCCCTCGGGTCAGTGCGGGCCGGTTCCGGCCGCGCGCAGTCTGTCGAGGGTGCGGTCCAGGTTGGCCTGGGTCGCCGCGACGGCGGCGTCCGGGTCACCCGCGGCGATCGCCTCGACCAGGGTGCGGTGCGCGCGGGTGATGCTTCCCTCCTCGACGCCGTCGTGGAGCCGGCTGTCGGCCACCACGTGGCCGGCCGCTTCGCGCAGCGCGTCGACGAAGGAGTCGAAGAGGCGGACGAGCACCGGATTGCGCGCCGCCCGGACGACCTGGCGGTGCAGTTCCAGGTCCGTCTCGACGAGTTCGGCCGGACCGACGGCCGACCGGTTGGCAAGGCAAGCCTTACTGGACGGCGGGGCCTTACTGAACGGCGGGCCTGCTACGGTTCCGGGCATGTTCCTCCCCCGTGCGTAGCGGACCCGCCACGACCGTGCCCCCTCTCACCGGGCACGGCGCTCCGGTGTCCCCGCACGCCTTCGGGTACGGCCCCGCCCTGCCCGCCTTCGCCGAGGAACGTCTCCCTTGTCTTCGCCCAACCCCTCCTACGTCCCTTCGCCCAACCCCTCCTACGCCGCTGTCCTGCGCACCCCGCACGCCGGCCGCACCTTCGGCGCCGCCCTTCTGGGCCGGCTCTCGTACGGGATGGTCCCGCTCGCCATGATGCTGGCCGTCCGGGACGCCACCGGCTCCTACCCGGTGGCCGGCACCGTGCTGGCCCTGTTCGGGCTGACCAGTGTCTTTCTCTCGCCGGCCCGTGCCGCCCTGGTCGACCGGTACGGCCCCCGGCGCGCGCTGCCGCCGATGGCCGCGCTGTACGCCGGGCTGCTGACCCTGGTGGCCGGCGCCACCTGGCGGCCGGGTGCGCCGCCGGTCCTGACGGGTGCTCTGGTGGTCGCCGCCGGCGCCTGCACCCCGCCGCTCGGGCCGGTGATGCGGACGCTCTGGCGCCGGCTGCTGCCGGACCAGGAACTGCTCCGACGCGCGTACAGCCTGGACACCGTCGCCGAGGAACTGCTGTTCGTCAGCGGCCCGCTGCTGGTGGGACTGCTGCTCACGGTCGCCGGCCCGACGGCCGGGGTGGTTGCGGGGGCCGGGCTCGTGCTGGCGGGCACCCTGGCACTGGTCTCCTCCCCCGCCGCGCGGGCGGCGGACCGGACCGGGCCGGCCGCACCCGGCGCACGCCCGGACGGCGGGGGAGAGCTGCGCCGGGCGGTGCTCGCCTCGGCCGCGACCGGGCTGGCCCTCGGAGCGCTCGACCTGATGGTGGTGGCCTTCGCCGAGGAGCGCGGGCGGGCCGGGGCGGTCGCCTGGATCCTGGCGGCGCTCTCGGCCGGCAGCGCCGTCGGGGGCCTGGCCCACGGCGCCGTCGGCTGGTCCGCCCCGAACCGGGCCCGGTTGCCGCTGCTGGTCGCCGGGCTGGGCCTGGCGCTGGCGGGCGCGGGGCTGGCGCCGAACCTCCCCGTGCTGACCGCGGCCGTCGCGCTGGCCGGACTGTTCGTCTCCCCCGTCGTCACCACCGCCTACCTGATCGCCGACGAGACGGCCGCACCACTGGCCCGCACCCGGGCCGGCGCCTGGGTGAACACCGCCTTCAACGCAGGCTCGGCGGGCGGCACCGCGACCGTCGGCCTGCTGGTCGGCCGGCTGCCGCTGCCGCTCTGCTTCGCCCTGGCGGCCGCCCCCGCGCTGCTCTCCGCCGCGTCAGCCGCCCACCGACTGCGCGACTTTGGTGGCGACGGGTCGCACCGAAAGTCGGATACCGGGGCTGACCTGCGTCTCTAGGCTCAGGGGCATGAAGAATCTGCTCGGCTTCGTGAGCTTCGCCCTCATCGTCGGAGGGATCAGCGGCCTGCTCTCCGACCACCTCGGGGGCTTCCGCCTCTTCGGTTTCGTCCAGTACCTGGTCCCGGGCGGCCACGAGACCGCCGGGTACGCCGGGTTGGTGGTGCTGGGCGCCGCCCTGGCCGTCGTCACCGGGCGGATCGGCCGCGCACGGTAGTCGCGCATCTGCGACAGGGCGGCCCCGATCCGGTGAGCGCCCGGGGTCGGCTGGGCCGGGGTCACCGCTCGTAGGCCCATGCCTGGCCGGTCTGCCGGTACTGCTCGACGGGGATGGGCTCGATGCCGGTCCGCATGCGGGTGGTGTAGAGCAGGCCGTCGAGGTGGTCGATCTCGTGGTGGACCAAGCGGCCGAGCCCGCGTTCGTACGTGGTGGTGATCAGTCGGCCGTCCAGCGTGGTGGTGTCCACGATGATCCGCAGCGGTCGGGGGACCATGCCGCGGACGTCGAAGAAGGACAGGCAGCCTTCGAACTGCTGGTCCGTCTCGCTGGAGCGGTCGGTGATCGTCGGGTTGAGCAGGACGATCGCCTGCGCTCCCGGCTCGGCCGGCCGGACGATGGCGGCAGCCCGGCCGATGCCGATCTGCGGTGCCGCGATGCCCATGCCCTTGGCGAAGGGGTGGACCTGACCGATGCGCTCCATCGCGGTGAGCAGCTTCTCGACGACCTGCTCGGCGGTCTCGCGCTCGGCGGGCAGGTCGAAGGGACGGGCGGGCTCGGCGAGGATGGGCGAGCCCTCCTGGACGACGCCGAGGTCACGCATCTGCTCACTGGGCCGCGCCTGGATCACCTGAACTCCCTTTGGATTGTTACGCGTTCGGGTCGGACCCGGAACCGTCACACGAGCAGCGCCTCGAGCTCCGGAAGCCGGCCGAACAGATCGGGGAGGCCGCGCACGCCGTTGCGCACGGACTCGTGCGACAGCGCGAGGTCGGGGCCGGTGCTCGCCTCGACACCGGCGAGGCACCGGAGGATGTTCCACCTCGTGTGCCCCAGCCAGCCGCCGATCATGAACGCGAACCAGCTCGGACCCGACGGCGGCAGCGCTCCGCCCCCCGCGACATAGCCGTCCAGGACCGAGCGGAAGACGGCGGGCTCGATGCCGTCGAAGCCGGGTCCCTTCGCGAGGCTCAGCGCGGTCGAGCCGAGCTCACCGGACAGGTCGAGCATGCCCGAGAGCTCCCAGTCGAGCACCACCGGCCGCCCCTCCCGGGCGAGCAGGTTCCACGGCTGGATGTCCCTGTGGGTCAGCACGACGGGGCCCGGCCGTTCGCAGGTGTCGACGAACTGGGCGATCGCGAGGAAGGTCTCGACATGAGAGGCGAGTTCGCCGGCCCACGGCCGTCCGGTCGCCGCCGCCCGCGCGGCGAGCTCGGGCCAGTCGCGTGACGTCGGTTCCTCGATCGACTCACGGGGCCACGCGACGTCGAGCGCGTGGATGCGCGCGAGGATCTCACCGATCTCGAACGCATACGCCACCGACACCGGTGCCTCCGGCACCTACTCTCCCTCGACCCATCGATGAACGAGGGTGTGACGGCCGGCCGAGATCGGCTCCGGCATCGGGACGCCGGCGGCGAAGGCCGCCCGCTCAAACCTGGACACGTCCTCGACACGATAGGTCCAGCGGCGGTCGACGAGGTTCAACTCCTTCACCGCGAACGACCCTTGATCGGTGTCGAGCCGGTACATCCGGTTGGCGAAACCACCGTGGACGCGAGTCATCGGCCCGATCGGCGTGCCGAGATGCGAAAGGTCCATCCACGCATGCTAGTACCGGCAGTTCCTCTGGCCTGCTGGCCTGCTGGCCTGCTGGATTGGCCCATGGTGGCACTGCACAGCGTGGGACCATCTCGGCATGCGACTGATTGCCGATGGGGCCACGCCGACCTCGCGGTTGGTTCTGGTGGAGGACTTTGAAACCGACAACGGCTACGCCTTCGAACTGGCGAGACCGCTCTTCCTGGCCGTCGGTGATCGAATCGGCTTCGAGGAGGGCAAGCCGGTCGTCGTGCGGGCGAGTGGAGAGCGGCTGGTTCCCGTCGGAGGCTGGTCCACCCGCTGCGGCATCAGGGCCGGCCGACGCAGCTGACCGTGCTGCCAACACCCCTCTTCGGGCCGGTTGTTGAGACCGCCACGGGTTTGGTCGTTCGCCGGACGGCAGTACGGCCTCGGCGTGATCTTCTGCGTGGTGAAGCACCCATGATCGGCTCGGCTCCCCCGGTCGGGCCGTCGGCTGTCGGCTGTCGGCGGGTGGCGGGGCTCAGCGGCCGGGGTTCTCGTCGATCCGGGCGATGCGGTAGTGGGCGG
>NZ_JBSHAP010000207.1:0-10286 GCF_053611565.1 Kitasatospora sp. NPDC054795 | reverse complement strand
CCCGCCCCCCGCGCAACCCGCCCCACACCATTCCTCTATGGCCCCACCCCCCGCCGGCGCGGGCCCCCCACGGCCCCCCCCCCGGCCACCCGCCCGGTGACGCCGCCTCGTACGGCCGACCACCGGAGCACCGAACAGGAGAGAGAGGACCATGTACGAGCAGCCGCCGCCCCAGGTGCCGCCGATCGACCGCACGGTCGGCTACGACGCGTACCTGAAGGTGTACAAGGAGACCGTCGACGTCGGCGACGACCGGAACGCGGCCGCGGGCCCCGTCCGGGCGCCCGTCGGATTCACCGGCGGCCCTCGGCCGACCAGCGTGGTAGCCCCCACCTTGAAGGAGGGCGACGATCCCACCGAGCACCCGACCACACTGATCATGGACGGCCCCGGAGGGATCTACGGCCCCAGCTTCGCGGACCCGGCCCCCTGGGCCTGCGGCGGCGCCCCCACCCCCGGCTGCCTGCCGCCCCCACCCCCCGCCATCGGAGGCCTCTACTGAACCCTGCCAGCCGTCCCCGTACACACGAAGGGAAGAGCGACCATGACCATGGAAGACGTCCGCGAGGAACACCGGGTGTGGTCCCCCACCCCGCAGCTCCCCAGACTGGCCCCTCCGATCGACCGCACCGGCCGCACCGGCAGCGCCCTGGGCAACACCCCCGGCGTCGAGGCCGACAGCTTCTGGGACATCGTCAAGACCATCGCCCCGATCGCCGCCAGCGTGCTGCTCTGACGGGATCCCCCCACGGACACCTCGTCCGTACCGTGCCGACCGTGCGGCCCATCCGCCGCCCGGCCGGCACTCCGCTGCTCCGCTGCTGCCCGGTCGCCCGGCCCCCTGTCCGGCCGAACGTCCGTTCAGTAGCATGAACCCGCCTCCGCCCGCGGACCCGAGGGGACGAGTGACCGTCGTGACCACCCTGACCGCCAACACCCCGCCCGTCGACGTCGTGGACATCGACGTGGACATCGACCTGATCCTGGACGACGACGGCGACGCCGTCGCGGACGCCGCCCCTGCTCCGGGAACCCTCGCGTCCGGAGCACCGGTGCTGATGACCCCGCCGCAGAGCACCCAGGCCGTCTTCGAGTTCGACCCGCCCGTCCAGCTCGACCCGCCGCTCCTGGTGGACGCGCTGCCCCCGCAGGTCACCCAGATGGTCACCGGCGACGACCGCTGAAGGCCCGCGCCGCCGCATGGACCCCGACCTCCGCTCCGCGCACCGCTACTCGCGCCCCTTCGACCGCTTCCCCTCCCGCCGCGAGCACCGGGCCCGGTGGGCCGAACTGTCCCGCGCGATCGCCGCGGCCGGTCCGCCGGACGGTGGACCGTCCGAGCACAGGGGCGAGTTGACCGTCCTCGGCTCCGGCATCGAGGCCGCCGGCTTCACCCGCGCCGACGAGCGGTTGCTCCGCGAGGCCGACCACGTCTTCCACTGTGTGGCCGACCCCGCGACGATCGTGCGCATCAACGCCTGGCGCCCGGACGCCTACGACCTCGGCGTCCTCTACGACGACGCGAAGGACCGCTACCTGACGTACGTCCAGATGTCGGAGGCGGTCCTGCACTTCGTGCGGGCCGGGCGCCGGGTGGCGGCGGTCTTCTACGGCCACCCGGGCATCTTCGTGCTCTCCAGCCACCGCGCCGTGCGGATCGCCCGCCGCGAGGGCCACACCGCCGTGATGCGCCCCGGCATCAGCGCCCTGGACGTGCTCTGCGCCGACCTCGGCGTGGACCCGAGCACCCCCGGCATGCAGACCTTCGAGGCCTCCGACCTGCTGATCCGCGGACGGCGCCTCGACCCCGGCCTGCACCTGGTGCTCTGGCAGGTCGGCATCGTCGGCGAACTCGACTACCGGCGCGCCGGGTTCACCAACCGCCACCTGCCCGTCCTGCTGGACCGGCTGGAGGAGGTCTACGGGCCGGACCACACCGTGGTCAACTACATCGGCGCCCGCTACCGGGGCCTCGACCCCGTCACCGCCCGGTACACCGTCGCCGCCCTGCGCGACCCGGCCGTGCAGCGCACCGTCACCAGCGCCTCCACCTGGTACCTGCCGCCCGCCGTCGCCGCCCCGGCCGACCCGCGGGTGCTCGAACGCCTCGGCCTGCTGGAACCCGGCCGGACCGTCCGCCCGCCCGACGGCCCGCTGCGGGTCGTCGACGCGTACGGCCCGCGCGAACTCGCCGCCCTCCGCGGCTTCGCCGACTTCCGCGTCCCGGCCGGCTACCACTGGCAGGAGGACACCCCGGGCGCCCGCTTCGCCCTGGCCCTCGGCGAGGACGGCGCCCTGCGCGAGCGCTACGTCCGGGATCCCGCGGCCGCCGTCGCGGACTGGGCCCCGCCGGACCTCGGAGCCGACGAACGCGCCCTGCTGGCCCGGCGCGAGGACCTGGCCCTGCAGGCCGCCGCCCGGGGCGTCCCCCGGCGGCCCGGGCCGGAGGCGGCGCGCCGCCTGCGCACCCTGCTCACCCGCAGGTCGGAGGCCCGCCGGCTGGCGCAGGACGGCTCGGCGGGCTGGCCGTCGATCCGGCGGGACCTGGACTCCGTCCTCACCGGGGCCCTGTACCCGTGGACGGGCCTGTACGGCACCGCGGACGGCGGCCTCTCCGTCTACGTCCTGGGCCGCGCGACCGACCCGCCCCGGCACCGGGTCCACGTCGACGGTCGCCGGGTGACCGACCCGGCCTACGCCCACGGCGTGCTGCGCTGGCGTGCGGCGGACGGCGGCCTCGGCGGCGAACTGCGGACGGAGTTCGGCCGCGACGGTCGGCGCCGGCTGACCGGAACCGTCGCGGGCGCGGCGGTGCGCCTGACCGAGTACCCACTGCCGGCGGTGCCACCGCTCGCCGACCTCGTCGGCGGGTACCGCTGCGAGGGCGTGCGCGTGGACGTCGTACCCGGCACCCCCGGCTCGGCCCCGTGTCTGCGCGTCACCGTCGACGGCGAGCCCGTCACCGCCGCGGTGGTGATCGGACCGGCGGGCTTCGAGGTGGACGGCGTCACCGTCCCCTTCTCCGCGGCGGTGGCGGAGCCCGCCCGTTGCCTGTACGGGGACTACCGGCTGCGGCTGCCCGACCGGCCGGGCGGCGCCCGTCTGGGGGTCGCCGCGGACGGCGTCGTGCTCGACGGCCGGCCCGTCCCCGGGGCCTGGCCGAGCGGACGGCGGCTCGGCTGGCGGGACGGACCGGACCTCCTGCCGTCCGCCGACCTCACCCTGCTGCTCGACCCGATCACCCTGCACCCGATGCTGCACGGCACCGGACGGACGGCGGACGGCGAACCGTTCCCGCTGCTCGGCATGGTCCCGGTCGACGGCGACGCCGCCCGACGGCTCGCCGCCCGCCCCCGGTTCGGCATCCCGGCCGGCCCCTGGGCCCACCTGACGGCGCTCGCCGCCGGGGCGAGCCACGACGGCGGGCTGTTCTGGTGGCACGGCTGGGAGCAGTCGGCCACCGCCCTGCGGACCGTGGAGCAGGCCCTGCGGGACGGCGGCCGGTAGCGCCCGGCACGGACCCGGCCAACGACGGCCGGGTCCGCACGGGGACGGGAACGGGAACGGGAACGGGAATCAGCGCAGGCCGGCGAAGAGGTCGTTCTCGGGAACGGCCGCGCCGGTGCTGTCCTTGACCCGCACGAAGGTCTCCATGCCCATCAGCTCGGTGAACCGCTCCCTGCCCATCTTCAGGAAGAAGATGTTCTCGCCCTGGCTGGCGTGCGCGGCCAGGGCGTCGAACTTCCTGCCGCCGAACGCGGTGGTGTCCACCCAGGTGGTGATCTCCTCGTCCGGCAGGCCGATCTCCGACATGTCCGGCATCTCGGCCGCCTCCGCCGGATCCGGCTCCTCCCAGTCCCCGCCGAACTCGCGCATGACCTCGCCGAACCGCTGCATGGCCGAGCGCGGCGCCGTCGTCCAGTAGACCTTCGGCGTCGGATCGGTCAGCTCCAGCGCCGCCATGGTGATGCGGTGGGCCTGGATGTGGTCGGGGTGGCCGTAGAACCCGTTCTCGTCGTAGGTGACGACCACGTCGGGCCGGTAGTGCCGGATCAGTTCGGCGAGGCGGGCGGCGCCCTCCTCCACCGGCGTGCGCCAGAACGACCCGGGCTCGTCGTTGCTCGCCCAGCCCATCATCCCGGAGTCGGCGTACTCCAGCAGCTCCAGGTGACTCACCTTCAACACCTCGCAGCTGGCCTCCAGTTCCTGCCTGCGCATCGCGGCGACGGCCTCCGGGTCGTGCCCGGGCTCGCCCGGCTTGACCCCTCCCGGTCCGTCACCGCACCGGCCGTCCGTACACGTCACGAGGACCGTGCGGACGCCCTCCGCCGCGTACCGGGCGAGGACACCCCCGGTCCCGGTGGCCTCGTCGTCGGGGTGGGCGTGCACCGCCATCAGCGTCAAGGGCCGGTCAACCATCAAAATCCATCCTCCGGTGTGAAAAGTACTCGCCCCAGTCTGCGCCACCGGGGCGGGTGGTCGCCGGCGTTGTCCCGTACGGCATCGCGCACCGGGCAATCCGCAAGACGGACCCCAACCCCGCCCGGCGGCCGGGGTGACCGGCAGGCCGCGGCGCTCGAAGAGGGCGACGGAGGCGAGGGCGACGGACTCGTCCCAACTGTGCCACGTGGTCCTGGTGTTCATGGGGTGGACTCAGTCACCCGGCACCGTCGACCGATCGCAACCGGATCGAGACCGATCGTTTCGCACGTCCCGGGCCCGCCGCTCCCACGGGTTCCCTACGCTGTGGCCGATCCACTGCGGCCGGCCCGCTCCGGCCGGCCGTTTCGGCCCGGGATTTCGAGGGGGAGCCCATGGAGCTCGACGCGTTCATGGAACTGGCCGGCCCGCCGATCGGCGCCGCGATCGCCGCCTACGGCGACTCGGTGCTGACGCAGGCGCAGGACGCGGCCGCGAGTGCCACGGTGGGCCTGGGCACGCGGATCCTCCAGCGCGTCTGGAACCGGCGCGACGAGCGGCAGCGCGAGGACCTGGAGACCAGCGTCCTGGAGGCGGCGGAGGAGGGCGCGGGCGCGGACGCCCAGGGCGCGCTGCGGCAGGCCGTGCGGCGCACGCTCCTCCAGGACCCGGAGCTGCTGGCGGAGCTGGCCGCGCTGCTGGCGCGGACGGAGCCGGCACCGGTCAGCATCGTGGTGAGCGGTCAGGGGGCCGTCGTCAACACCGGCAGCAACAGCGGGACGATGAGCAGCAGGACCGTCGTCCACGGGGACGGCACCCGGTGACGTCGCCCACCCACCACTTCAGCGGCGCCGGACAGATCGCCAACTTCAACAGCTCCAACGACGGTCTGATGGTCACCCAGGTCACGACGATCGTGCTGCCCGCCGAGGCGCTGCGCTCCGCGGCCGACACCCCGGCCGTCGACGTCGTCCACCTGCTCCGACCGAACGGCCGCTTCACCGGACGGGAACGGGAACTGGCAGCGCTGCGGGAGGTGTTGAGCGCCGAACGCACCGGGCCCGGCGCGGCGACGGCGGTGCTCCACGGCCTGGGCGGGGTCGGCAAGAGCACCCTGGCCCGGCAGTACGCCCAGACCTTCCGCACGGCGTACGACCTGGTCTGGTGGATCGAGGCGTCCTCCCCGGGGGCCGTGGAGGAGGCCCTGGCCGAGGTCGCCCGGCGGCTGAACCCGGTCCGGGCCGGAACCGCGCAGCAGCCGGAGCTGACCGCCTGGGCGCTGGCCTGGTTCCAGCACCACACGAACTGGCTGCTGGTGTACGACAACGTCGAGGACCCGGCCCTCCTCGCGCCGTACCTGGGCAGCCTCACCGGCGGGCACCACCTGATCACCACCCGGCTCGCCGACTTCTGGGACGCGGTCGGCGTCGCCTCCGACGGAGCGCTGCTCGCACTCGACGTCCTCCCCCAGGAGCAGGCGGCCGAGCTGCTGTGGTCCTGGGTCTCCGAGTGGGACGGGTCCGACGAGTCGCGCTGGGAGGTCGGGCAGCTGGCCCGGGAACTCGGCGGCCTCCCGCTCGCCCTCGACCAGGCGGGCGCCTACCTGCGCCGGACCCGCACCACGGTCGCCTCCTACCGCCGCCGGCTCGGGCTCCAGCTGTCCAGGACCCCGGCGGGCCGGGACCCGCAACGCACCGTCGCCAGGGTCTGGCAGGTCACCCTGGCGGCGGTCGCCGAGGACGACCCGGTCGCGGTCGACCTCCTGCACGCCCTGGCCTGGCTCGACGCCGACGGCTGCCCACGCGACCTGGTCTCCCGGCTGGCCCCGGACGAGATCGCGGCCGACGACGCGCTCGGCGTCCTGCACGCCTACAGCATGATCGGCTACGCCTGGCGCGACGTCCGGGTGCACCGACTGGTCCAGGGCGTGCTGCGCGCCGACGCCCTCGCCCGGCGCCCGGCGGGGGCCGCTCCCCGGGGCCGGCACGAGGCCGAACAGGCCCTGCTGAAGGCCCTGGGTCCGGCCGGGCCGGGCCAGGAGGCCGACGCCGCCGAGTTGGCCCGCCTGGCCGGCCAGGTCCGCGCCCTGGCCGCGACCGACCCTCGGGACAGCTGCGACTCGGCGGTGTTCAATCTCTACGCCGGTGCCGCCCTGCACCTGGAGGCCCAGGGGCAGACCATCCGGACGCTGCCGCTGTACGAGGGGTACGACGCCCAGATCCGGCACGGGTTCGGGCCCGAGCACCCGTTGGCGCTGGTGGCCGGCTCCGCACTCGCCCGGGTCCACCTGGCGACCGGCCGGCCCGACCGGAGCATCGGGATCCTCGGCCCGCTCCTGGAGCAGAGCCTGCGGGTCCACGGCCCCGGGCACCTCACCACCCTCAACATCCGCAGCGGCCTCGCCTCCGCCCACCAGGCCCGCGGCAGCGTCCAGCAGGCGATCGAGGAGTACGAGAAGGCCGCCGACGACAGCCGGGACGCCCTCGGCCCGGACCACCTCAGGACCCTCACCCTGCTGAGCGACCTGGCGGGTGCCTACGCCTCCCTCGGCCGGACCGACCGGGCCGTCGGGATCTACGAGGACCTGCTCCGCCGGGACACCGCCCACGCCGGCCCCGGCGACCGGCCCCGGCCCATGGTCGGGCTCAACGGCCTGCGGCTGCGCAACAACCTTGCCGGGGCGTACGAGACC
Organism: Kitasatospora sp. NPDC054795; assembly: GCF_053611565.1. Classification (NCBI taxonomy): domain Bacteria; kingdom Bacillati; phylum Actinomycetota; class Actinomycetes; order Kitasatosporales; family Streptomycetaceae; genus Kitasatospora; species Kitasatospora sp. NPDC054795. The sequence continues at coordinate 3,175 of NZ_JBSHAP010000207.1, read as the reverse complement.
GTCGGCCGCTACCGGCAGTCGATCGCCCTCTACCAGGAGGTGCTGGCCGACTTCGAGGAACTCGTCGGCTCCGAACACCCCGACACACTCAGCTGTCTGAGCAACCTCGGGCACGCCCACGAGGCGGCCGGCGACCTGGAACGGGCCCGGGAGATCTACCGGGACGTCCTGACCCGGCGCGCGGACGCCCTGGGCGAGGAGCACCCCGACACCCTGCTCAGCCGGAGCAACCTCGCCTGCCTCTGCCTGACGAGCGGTGACATCGCGACCGGGTTCGACCTCTGCCGCACGACGCTGGCCCAGCGCACCGGTGTGCTCGGCCCGGAACACCCCGACACCCTGGTCAGCGTCTCCATGCTGGCCTCCGCCCACGACGCGGCCGGCGAGCCGGAGCGGGCGCTCCCCCTGTTCGAGGAGGCCCTCCGCCTGCGCCGCAAGGTCCTCGGCCCGAATCACCCGGACACACTGCGCAGCGCCGGGAACCTCGCCTCCGCCTACCACGGGCGGGGCGAGTCCGCCCGGGCCGTCCCGCTGTTCGAGACCGTGCTGGCCGAGCAGGAGCGGGTGCTCGGCCCGGAGAGCCGCGACACCGTGCTCACCCGCAACAACCTCGGGGTGGCCTGCCGGGCCGCGGGCGACCTGGGGCGGGCGCGGGCGCTGCTCACCACCGTGGTGGAGCAGCGCACCCAGCTGCTGGGCCCGGACCACCTGGACACCCTCGGCAGCCGTGCCGCCCTGGCCCGGGTGGACGAGGCGGCGGGCGACCTGACCGGGGCCGTCGAGGGGTACCGGGCCGCCCTCGCCGGGCTGACCGCGGCGGCCGGGACGGACCACCCCGTCTCCACCCTGGTGGCGGGCCTGCTGGCCGACGCGCTGCGCACGCGCGACGATCCCCGTCCGCGGCAGTAGCGCTCGGCGGGTCCACGCGTGGTGCCGGGCCGGGACGGGACGGCTCTCCTGCCATCGGGGCGACAGCGGATCCCAGGGACGGGTTGGCCCCATGACCGATGGCACCACCGGGATCGACCGCTCGAAGCCGAGCATCGCCCGCGTGTACGACTACCTGCTCGGCGGCACGGACAACTACGCCGTCGACCGCGAGGTCGGCGACTTCTTCCTCCGCGAGCTGCCCGGTTCGGTGGCCATGCCGTTCGCCAACCGCCGGGCCCTGGTCCGCGCGGTGGGCGCCATGGCCCGCTCCGGCGTCCGCCAGTTCGTCGACCTGGGCAGCGGCCTGCCCGCGGCCGAGAACGTGCACCAGGTGGCCCGGCGGCACCGCACCGACGCCCGCGTCGTCTACGTCGACAACGATCCGACCGTGCTCGCCCACGGCCGGGCACTGCCGGCCGCCGCCGGCCGGGCTCCCCGCACGCCCCGGTCAGGACAGGTAGTCCTCCGGCCCACCGTCGCGCCGGGTGTCCAGGGTGACGCAGTGGAAGCCGCCGCCGAGCGCCCGGGAGTGCCGCAGCCGGTGCGGCAGGACGGTGATCCCGGCGTGCTCCAGCTGCTTGATCAGGCTCTCCTGGCCGGACTCGACGATCGCCGTGTCCGGGGAGACCATCAGCAGGTTCATGCTGATCCAGCTCTCGCTGAGCGCGTGCTCGGGCGTGTCCCCGGTGGGCTCGGCCGGCGGGCACCACAGGATGTCCCAGCCCTTCAGCGGCGCCGGGACGGTCTCCGGGCTGATCCGCTCGGGGTTGAGCAGCACCAGCCCCGGCCGCAGCAGCGCGATGGTGCTGTCGATGTGGGTGTACCCGTAGATGTCGCGCAGCGGGTGCAGCCGCAGGCCCCCGTCACCGAGCAGGCCGAGGGTGGACTCCAGCCACCGCAGGCCGAGTTCGTTGCCGCTGCGGGAGACCTGGTAGAACACGTCCCGGCCGAGCCGCAGCACGTTCGCGGCGTCGAAGACCGGCTCGGCCTCGCCCAGCAGCGGCAGCCCGTCCGCGTCGAACTCGAAGAGCTCGTCGCCCAGCCGCGGCCGGGGGGCGGCCACCCAGCGCGCGCCGCGGCGCAGGTAGTCCTGGAAGAGCCCGCGCAGGCCGAACACCTCGAAGTAGCGCTGCCGCATCGGGCTCGCCACCTCGATCAGCGTCTCGCCGACCACCAGGGTGAGGTCCCGCGGGCAGTAGGAGTGGAAGCCGCCGTCGGCCTCCCAGAGCGGGGAGGCGAACCCGGCCGCGTGGTCGACCGCCTCGGGCCGGTGGACGGTGACGCCGAGGCCGCGCAGGGTGGCCACCAGCTCCTCCAGGTCCTCCTCGGTCTCCTCCACGACCTGCCGGGGGTAGGGGCCCGCCTCGATCGAGGCGAGGTCGGCGGCACTGGTCTTCGGGAAGCAGGACAGCCAGGAGGACGGCTCGGTCTGCTCGGGCAGCCGGGCGCCGGCGGCGGTCCCGACCACGATCTCCCGCAGTGTGGTGAATTCGTCCCAGCTGTGGACCGGACGGGCCGAATCGGACATGACTCTCCCTTGACACGGGTTTGGGGAAACGCGGAAAGGACGGCGGACGCGACGGCTCGGACCCGCGCGGCTTCGAACCGCGCCACAGGACGGCGGCGCCCGGTGGGCTCCGAAGGACCGCGGGCCGTCGGCGGAGCGGGGTCCCCCGGACATGCGGAAGACGGCGACGGAAATCGGGACGGATTTTGATCGCCGGACCGGCTCCGGCCGACCACGGCGTTACGGGAAATCACCGGCCGGGCAGCCGAATTCGCATTTCGGAGAGCCGGGATCGCTCGTCAAGCTACCCGGACGACCGACGGCGGCGCAAGGACCGTGATCGGCACCGGACGCGCCGCGCCAGGCCTCCGGTCGGCCCGTCCGTTGTTCAACTCCCCCGCGCCGAGGCTGATCAACACCCGGGCCACGGCCCGAAAGCCAACCCCGGGAGCCGACCCGGGAGCCGACCCGGGCGAGGGCCGGCAGCCGGCCCGGACGCGGTGCCCGTGGGACCGGCCGTCGCCACTGGGCCCCGCGCTCCGGGGCTCACCACCGCCAGGCCCGGCGGATCCGGCTCCCGCCCGCCAGGGCCAGCAGCGCCCCGCCCGCCGCGGCGACCCCGGCCACCGCCAGGTTCTGGCGCTGCGCCCGGCGCCGGCCGGCGGGGGAGCCCCGCGCGCGCCCGCCCCCGGCCGGCCCCCCCCACCCCCCCCGCCGCCCGCGCCCCGCCCCCCCCCC
>NZ_JBSHAP010000206.1:0-10398 GCF_053611565.1 Kitasatospora sp. NPDC054795 | reverse complement strand
GCCACAGCCAACGGGCTGTGGCCTCGCCCCGTGTCGCGCTCCGGGCCGCGTGGCGGGTCAGTCGCCGAGGACGGCGATCCGGCCGGTGCTGTGCCCGGCGGCGACGAGTCGGACGGCGTCCGGGGCGGCGGCCAGCGGCACCCGGGCGCTCACCAGGGGGCGGACGGCGCCCTGCTCGGCGAGCCTGCCGAGCTCGTCGTGGGCGGTGCGGACGGCGCGCGGGTCGTGGGTGTTGTAGAGGCCCCAGTGCAGGCCCAGGATCGAGTAGTTCTTCACCAGGGCGTGGTTGAGCGCCGGGGCGGGGATCTGCCCGGCGGCGAAGCCGACGACCACGATCCGGCCCTCGAAGGCGATGCACCGGGTGGAGCCGGTGTAGGCCTCGCCGCCGACCGGGTCGAAGACGACGTCCGCGCCGCGTCCGCCGGTGGCCTCCTTGACGGCGGCGACGAAGTCCCGCTCCCGGCGGTCCACCACCAGGTCGGCGCCGAGCGCCCGCGCCGCCTCCGCCTTCGACGGCCCGCCGACCACGGCGATCACCCGTGCCCCGGCGGCCCGGCCGAGCTGGACCGCCGCGCTGCCGACGCCGCCGGCGGCCGCGTGCACCAGCAGGGTCTCGCCGGCCCGCAGCCGGGCCCGGCGGTGCAGCGCGAACCAGGCGGTCTGGTAGCCGATGTGCAGGGCGGCGGCCTCGGCGTCGTCCAGCACCTCGGGCGCCGGGAACGCGGCGGCGGCGTCCAGCAGCGCGTACTCGGCGAAGGCGCCGTGCGGCAGCACCGGGTTGCCGATCAGCCGCTCGCCCCGCCGGGCGCCGTCCACCACCTCGCCGCACAGCTCCACGCCGGGCGTGAACGGCAGCGGCGGGCGGACCTGGTACTGCCCGCGCACCATCAGCGCGTCCGGGAAGTTGACGGCCGCCGCCCGTACCCGCACCAGCAGCTGCCCCGGGCCGGGCACCGGCCGCGCGAGGTCCTCGACCAGCCGCATCACCTCACCGGGCTCACCGAGCTCGTCAACCTGCCAGGCCCTCACAGCAGTTCACTCCTCTCCAGCCCCTGCTGGAGCCGGTTCATCCCGGTGAGCCAGCGGTCCGGCCCGGTGGCCCGGGCGCGGCAGTAGTCGGCGACCTCGGGGTGGGGCAGGAGCAGGAAGCGCTCCGCGCGCATCCCGTCCAGGGCCGCCTCGGCGACGTCCGCCGGGTCGAGCGCGGTCGGGGCCAGCAGCGCCTCGCCGACCGCGCCGGTGGAGGCGAGCAGGTCGGTGCGCACGCCCTGCGGGCAGAGCGCGTGCACCCGCAGGCCCCGGTGGCGGTAGGTCGCGGAGAGCCACTCGGCGAAGGCCAGCGCGCCGTGCTTGGTCACCGAGTACGGGGCCGAGCCCAGCATGGTGAGCAGCCCGGCGGCGGAGACGGTGGCCAGGAAGCGGCCCTCGCCGCGCTCCAGCCAGCGGGGGAGCAGCAGTTCGGCGGCCCGGACGTGGGCCATGACATTGACCTCCCAGGCGCTCGTCCAGGCCGCGGCGGGCGCGTCCGCGCCGCCCACCGGGGCGACGCCCGCGTTGGCGCACCACACGTCGATCTCGCCGAGTTCGGCGCGGGCCCGGCCGACCAGGTCGGCGATCCCCTCGGCGGAGGCGGCGTCCCCGGGCAGTGCGGTGCCCGCGCACTCCTTCGCGACGGCGTGGGCGGCCCCGGCGTCCAGGTCGTTGACCGCCACCCGGGCGCCGGCCGCGGCGAAGGCCCGGGCCAGCGCGGCGCCGATGCCCCGGCCGCCGCCGGTCACGACCACGCCCCGGCCGTCGAACGCCCGGTTGTCGGACGTCCCGCTGTCGGCCGGCGGGTCGTTGACGTCCCCGGGGGTCACATCCCACCGCCGAGGGTGACCCCGCCGTCCACGACCAGGGTCTGGCCGGTGATCCAGCCGGCGTCCGGCGAGAGCAGGAAGGCGACGGCGCCGGCGATGTCCTCGGGGACGCCGAGGCGGCCGAGCGGGTAGGCCCTGGCGACCTTCTCCTCGCGGCCCTCGTACAGGGCCTCGGCGAACTTGGTCTTGACCACGGCGGGGGCGACGGCGTTGACCCGGATGCCCTGGGGGCCCAGTTCGGCGGCGAGTTCGGTGGTGAGCCGAATCAGCGCGGCCTTGCTGACGCCGTACATGCCGATCCCGAGCGAGGAGCGGATGCCGGCGATGGAGGCGACGTTGACGACGGAGCCGCCGTGCTCGCCCATCCAGGCGGCGTGCGCGCGGCGGGTCCAGGTCAGTGGGGCGAGCACGTTGACGGCGAGGATCTTGGCGGCGGCGGCCTCGTCGGTGTCCAGGACCGGCCCGTACACCGGGTTGATGCCGGTGTTGTTGACCAGGTGGTCGAGCCGCCCGAAGGCCTCCAGGGTGCGGGTGACGGCCTCCTCCTGGTGCGCGGGGTCGTCGGCCTTGCCCGCGACGGCGATCGCGTTGTCCGGGCCGCCCAGCTCGCGGACGGCGTCGGCGAGCGGTTCCGGGTTGCGGGCGGTGAGGCAGACCTTGGCCCCGCGGTCGACCAGCTCGCGGGCGATGCCGAGGCCGATGCCCCGGCTCGACCCGGTGACGACGGCCACCCGGCCCTTGAAGGAGTGCACCACGGAGCGTCCTGCCTTTCGTGCGAGGATCTCTGCCAGCAGCTGACTAAGCGCTTGCTCAGCATGCTGTCGGTGCGGGAGCCTGTCAACACTCCCTACGACCGTCCGTCCCCGGCCCGAACGGGGCCGACGCCCGGGCCGGGTGGCCGGTCGGAGGGAAAGCCTGTACGAGTTCTCTGGGAGGATGACGCCATGACCAGCACCCCGCTCGCCGACCTCTGGCCGACCCTGCCCGGCGCCGACGTCCGCCCCGAAGCGGCGTACCGGCTGCTCCAGGCCGCCGTCGAGTCGTTCGCGGAGCGCGGCTTCCACGCCACCACGACCCGGGACATCGCCACCGCGGCGGGGATGAGCCCGGCGGCGCTGTACATCCACTACCAGTCGAAGGCCGCGCTGCTCGCCGAGATCAGCCGGGCCGGGCACGCCGCCACGCTGACCCTGGTCCGGAACGCGGCGGCCGGCGAGGGCGGCCCGGCCGAGCGGATGCGGCGGCTGGTCGAGCAGTTCACCGCCTGGCACGCCCGGGCCCGGACGGTCGGCCGGGTGGTCAACTACGAGCTGCACGCGCTGCCCGAGGATGCCTACGCCGTGGTCGCGGCGCTGCGCCTGGACATCGAGCGCGAGGTCAGCGCGCTGATCGGGGCCGGCGTGGCCGCGGGGGACTTCCAGGTGGCGGAGGTGCGCACGGCGGCCCGCGCGGTCACCTCGCTGGGCATCGACGTCTCCCGCTGGTACACCGACAACTCGACCGAGGCGCCGGAGGAACTCGGGCGCCGCTACGGCGAGTTGGTGCTGCGGATGCTCGGCGCCCGGGTCTGACGCGGAAGGCGGCCCGGTCCGCCCTTGACCTGCTCACGGAGTGCGAGCAGACTCGTATACGAAGTACGTGTGCCTCGTAGGCGTACAGCGCAGGGACGGGACGCGGACGACCCGCGATCCCCTCCCGGCCGCACTCCCACCGCAGCTCCGACGCTGCGGATCGAAGCAGATCACCTCCCGCGGCGATCACGCCCCCGACCGGCGGCGCCGAAGGGAGCAGCCCCCGACCCGGGCCGGCCCGGCCGGGCCGTGCCGCCGCCACGCGCGGCGGCACGGGAACGGCGCGCGCTGCGTCGCGGCGCGGCCCGGGCGGTTGGAGAAGGGGAGGCGCAGTGATGCCCTTCCGGCAAACGAATCCGGTCCGTCCCCGCTTCTGGCTGGAGACGGCCCTCGGCGGACTGTCCGGACTGCTGTTCCTGCTCACCCTGGTGTGGCCGCAGTGGATCGAGACGCTCCTCGGCATCGACCCGGACGCCGGCAGCGGTGCGGCGGAGTGGCTCGTGGTCGCACTCGCGCCCGCCGTCACCGCCGCCTGCCTGCTCGGCGCGCGGATCGAGTGGCGTCGGGCGCACCCTTCCTCGGCCCGCGCGCTGCGGTGAGCGGAGAGGAGGACCGTCATGACCGACATGTCACCCGTCAAGCACGAGGAGCTCACCGACCTCGTCCGGCGCACGCAGCTGAGCTTCGTGGGCACGGTCACCCGGGTCGGCGGCACCTCGCTCGCGGCCGTTCCGGCCGAGGCCAGGAACGACCGGACAGCCGTGGTCAGGGTCGACCAGGTGCTGCACGCGCCGGAAGCGTTCCGGCAGCTCGCGGGCAGTGAGATCACCGTCCAACTGTCGCCCGACGCGGGTCCGATGGGCGTCGGCGACCGGGCCGCGTTCTTCACCCAGGGCATGGTGTACGGGGAGGGCCTGGGCGTCACCGAGGTGGGCCGGCTGCCCGCCGGGGCCGTCCAGCACCACGTGTCGCTCGCCGCCACCACGGCCGACGAACAGCCGTTCACCTCGGTGCAGCGGGAGATCCGCCACCAGGATCTGGCCGCGCACGCCGCGGAGGCGGACGCCGTGGTCGTCGGCACGGTGGTCGGCCTGGAACGGGCCGGCGGCGCCGACCGCGCGGACCGCCGGTCCGAGCACTCGCCGGACTGGTGGCGGGCGTCGATCGCCGTCACCCGGGTCGAGAGCGGCCAGGTGAAGGACGCGACCCTCGCCGTGCTGTACCCCAACAGCCGCGACTCCCACTACTACCGGGTGCCCAAGCCCAGGGCCGGCCAGGAGGGGCTGTGGCTCCTGCACGCCACCCAGGACGACCAGCGCGAGCTCGCCCCGTACGAACTGATCCACCCCGAGGACTACCAGCCGGTGCACAAGCTCGCCGTGCTGCGCGAACGGAGGTGAGCCGACATGCCCACCCTCAAGGTCGTCAACATCACCCCGAAGGCGCTGAGCGGCACCGCGACCCAGGACTCCGAGCCGTTTCTCGCGGTCAACCCCGAGACGCCCACGGAGATGGTCGCGACCGCCTTCACTCCCGACCCGATGGGCGGTCCGCTCGCCCCGGTCTACGTGTCCACGGACGGCGGCGACAGCTGGGTGCTGCACGCCATCGTCCCCGGCGCCGCGCCGGGACTCGGTACCGCCGACATCACGGTGGCCTTCGCGGCCCAGGGCGGTGCCCTGTACGCGGGCATACTGAACGGCCTGGCCGCACTGCACCGGCCCACGCCGATCACCAGGATGCAGATCCTTCGAACGCCGAGCATCGCCTCGACCGCGCCCATGGAGATCCTGGTGAGCCGGGACCAGGAGGACCAGCCGTGGGTCATCGCCGACACCGTGACGGCCGGCGGTGCCGGCCGCGACCGGGTCTACGTCGGCAACAACGGTCCGGGCCCGCGGACCGCCGTCGTGGACGTCTCGGGCGACGCGCGGACGGCGCCCGCACCGGCCGGATTCGTGCCCACGGTGATCGAGAACCGTGATGCGGCGAATCAGGACGGGCCGCCGGTGCGCCTCGCCGTGCACCCCGACGGCACCGTCTACGCGGCGTTCGAGAGCTGGCGGACCAATGACCAGGGCGACCCGATCACCAACGTCACCTTCGACGTCGTGGTGAGCCGGGACGACGACGGAGGCGTCGGCGCCCACCCGTTCCAGGACCTCAAGGACGCCACCGACAGCGTCCCCGGGCAGCGGGTCGCGACCGACCGCTTCGTCGCGTTCAACTCGACCATGGGGCAGGAGCGGCTCGGCGGCGACCTGACGATCGCGGTGGACCCGACCGACGCCGACCGCGTCTGGATCGCCTGGTGCGACCGCGTGGGCGGCCCGGGCGGTGTCGACAACACCCTGCACGTCCGGCACTCGCAGGACCGCGGCCAGACCTGGCGGCAGGTGCGCGACGACATCACCGACGTCAAGAACCCGTCGCTGGCCGTCAACGAGGACGGTCTGGTGGGCTTGGTCTACCAGCGGTTCGCCAGCAACCAGTGGACGACGATCCTCGAGGTCACCGCCGACAACTGGAGCACCGCGCCGGAGTCCGACGTACTGCACCAGGCGCCCGCGAACGTGCCCCGGGCCGCGGGTCTGCCCTTCCTCGGTGACTACATCCGGATGCTCGCGGTCGGGAAGGACTTCTACGGCGTCTTCGCCGGCAACAACACACCGGACCGGGCCAACTTCCCGGTGGGCGTGACGTACCAGCGCAACGCCAACTTCACCGTCCACCAACTGCTCAGCACCGACGGCGTGACCCGGGTGCCGCCGTCCATCGACCCGTTCTTCTTCCACCGGGCCGCCTGAGCGTTCCACCGGGCCGCCCGAGCGCGCGCCCGGGGCGCCCGCCACGATCCTTCGTGGCGGGCGCCCCGTTGTCGGGGACTGTGGTTCGGGGGTTGTTCAGGTGGTGGCCAGGCAGAGCTGCACCAGCCCGGCGTCCACGTCGCGGATGATCTGTTCCATCTCCGCCCACCGCGGGTGGAACTCGGTGCCCCACTCGACGGTGAAGCCGAGCACCTTGCCCTGGTCGGGGTCGGCGAAGGTGCGGGAGTAGACGTAGTCGTCGCTGGTCCCGCTGGTCGGGTACAGATGGAAGCCGCTCATCGGCTTGTACGACAGGCCGCGCACGCCGTTGACGCCCTTGCAGAACGCCTCGGCGAGCAGCACGGCGGTGTCCTCGTCGTCCTTGGGGATGTACTCGGCGTACGTGAGGTCGCCGGGCAGGCCGCGCTTGCCGTCGTAGTCGGAGTTGCGGAAGTTCATGTCGGGGTCGATCGACTGGTTCTCGTCGTCGCCCCAGTTGTAGAGCATGTCCTGCGAGTAGCTGTGCACGTCGACGAACCACCGGGTCAGCGGGAGCTGGTCCAGCAGCCACTGGACGTTGCGGGTCTCCGGCTCGGAGAACGGGCTCGGGCCGGCGTAGACCTGCTGGTCGCACGGGTCGTTCGACACCTGGGGGTTGGCGCCCGGGGCGAAGGCGGTGACGAAGTCGAAGAGGAAGTCGTAGTTGCGGTTGAGGTCGACGCCGACGCAGTCCGGGGCCGGGTTGCCGCCGGCGTTCGCGGGGTTGCGGTTCTTGCGCCACATGGGCCTGACGGTCTGGCTGTAGTGCCGGCCGTCGGGGTTGACCAGCGGGTAGAGCACCAGGTCGAGCCGCTGGAGCAGGCCGCTGACCTGACCGGCGGTGAAGGCGGTGCTGCCGTAGCCGAGGCCGGTGCCGTCCCGGTGGGCCTCCAGCAGGTCGGCGGCGAGGTGGATGAGGATCTCGCAACTGCCCCACTCACGGGCGTGGACACCCCCGATCATCATGACGCACGGCTTGGGGGCCGCCGCGGGTTCGCTGATCAGCAGGGCGTGGGCGGTGCGGCCCTCGAACGAGGGCTCGGGCAGGGTGACGAGTTGGGTCAGGTCGGGGAAGGCGGTGGCCAGGCTGGTCACGGCGGACTCGACCTCGGTGACGTTCAGGTACGGCATGGCGGGCCTCCCGGGTCAGCCGGAGAGCTTGGCGGCCAGGCCGCGCGGGACGGCGTCGGCGGGGGCGAAGCGGTCGCCGCTGCCGACCTCGGCCTGGGCGGCGCGCCCGGCCTCGCTGGCGTTGCCGGTCATGGTGACCGTGACGCCCTCGCGTTCGAGGGCCGGGATCCGGTCGGCCGGGACGTAGACGTCGATGCCGATGCGGCCGTCCTCCTCGACGTGCGGGCGTCCGCCGACGTCGGGGCGGGTGTCGCGCAGCAGGGCGCGCAGGGTCTCCGGGTCCTTGGCGGTGACGCGGAGGCGCAGGATGTCATCGGGGGGTGACGTGTCGGGTGCGGAGGACATGGGGACTTCTTCCGGGCGCCGTCAGCGGGCTGCCGCGGTGGTGCCGGGCGGCGCGGCGGCGCCGATAGGAGCGGATATGTCCGACGTGTACCTCGTATCCTCAGGATCCGCCGTCACGGTAGAAGTCGTCAAGGGGCGGCTCGGGCATCCCGTCGAGCAGGCTGTCCAGGCCGCTCAGCATCTCGGCCTCGTGGTCGAAGTCGGCGAACCGGGGCACCAGGGCGCGCAGCCTGGGGTAGTCGGCGGCGGGCAGCCGGTGCAGGCCGAGCCGCAGGGCAGGGTCCGGCTCGCTCGGGTTGTCGACCACCTGGCGCTTGTCCACCAGCAGGCAGCCGAGGTTCCAGGCGACGAAGGTGCGGTAGACGGTCAGCGCGCGGGCGTCGTCGAAGCCGGCCCGGCCGAGCACGGCCAGGATGTGCTCCGTGAGGTCCAGCACCGAGGCCGGGCGGCGGGACACCGGGACGGCCAGCGGACGGGTCGCGACCAGCGGCAGGATCTCGGGGTGGGCGTGCGCGGTGGCGGCGAACGCCCGGGCGATCCGGCGCAGTTCGGCGCGCCAGCCGTCCGGGTGGGAACCGCTGGTGGAACCGGCCCGCAGCCGGGCGTTGATCTCGTCGAAGTAGGCCTCGACCAGGCCGTCGATCAGGGCCTCCTTGCCCGGGGTGTAGCGGTACAGGGCCATCGACTCCACGCCGAGCTCGGCCGCGAGCCTGCGCATGGTCAGCGCGCCCAGGCCCTCGCGGTCGACCAGGGCCACGGCGGCGCCCAGCACCAGCGGGCGGCTCAGCCGGCCCCGCTTCTCGGGGGCGTCCTGCTCGGCCATCTCCGCACTCCTCCGGGTCGGTGGCGGCGTTCCCGGTCGCGCCCGGGCCGTTCGGAGGGTCCGGTGGACCGGCCGTGGCGCGGGGCCCGCTGCCTGGGCTGGGGGTTCGGCGTTTTCGGCGGATGTCACTCAGCGGATACAGAACCAGGATACAAGGTAGGAATCGGACGTAAACGGGTCAACGGGATGTGCGGGTCGATTCGCCGATCCCGCTGGTCAGCCGACCGGCGGTGGAGCGGCGGGGGCGACCGGCACGGCGACCGGGGCGGCGGGGTCGGTTGCGGAGGGTGGCCGAGGCGGCGGTGGCGGACCGGCCCCGCGGAGTTCGGTGAGTGGCGGTGACCAGGCATGGGGCTGGGCATCGGGCGGCGGCTCGGTGACCAGGACGGCCGAGCCGGGTGCGGTGCGTAGTCGGGAGGTGGGTGGCGGCCGGCGGGGGAGTGGTGCCGCGCGGGCCCCGGGCTGCAGGCCGCCACCCCGGGGTCCGCGCCCCGGATTCAGCCCGGGACTCGGTCGAGCAGCGCGTAGAGCCCGTCCGCGGTGGCCACCCCGAGCGCGGCGCAGGCGCCGGTGCGCAGCGAGGTGCGCGCGGTGAGCGACACCAGGTAGGCCCCGACGGCCCCCACCGGGACGGCCACGCCGAGCCCGGCGAGCAGCCCGGCGACCAGCGCGGCCCTTATGGGCGGGCGGCGTCGGGCCTCCGGGGGCGGCCGGGCTGCTGTCGGCCCGGGGCCGGGTGGGCGGCGGGCGCGGGCAGCGGGCGGGCGGCGGAGTCGGTCATGGGCCGATGGTGACGGCCCGGGGAGGGGGCGGCAAACGGTTTTCCGGAAGCCCGGGATAGCGTGGGGAGGTCCCGTGATCACCATTCCGAGGAGAGCCGATGAGCAGTCAGAACGACCCGGTGCGCGTACTGTTGGCGGAGGTCTGGGCCTCCTGGGCGGAGCGGGGCGCGGCCCTGGCCGCCGAGGACTGGGGGCGGTCCACCCGGCTGCCCGGGTGGACCGTACGGGAGTTGTACGCGCACGTGGCGCCGGTGCCGGAGATGTTCACCGGGCTGCGCGCGGCCGTCCTGGACGGGCGGCCCGAGGTGGTGGACGGGGCCGGCGTCCTGCGTGTCTACAACCGGCCCGGCGGCATCGCCCACACCGCCGCCGACCAGGTCGCCGAGGCGGCGAAGCAGGTCGCCGAGGTGGCCGAACCCGCTGTGCTGATCGCCCGGTTCGGCGTCGAGGGGCCGGCCGCGCTGGACGGCCTCGCGGACCTTCCGCCGGGCACCGCGGTGGCGCACCCGCTGCTCGGCAGCGTGACGGTCGGCGCCCTCGGCGAGGTGGCGCTGATGGAGGCGACCGTCCACCTGCTCGACCTGATCGCGGCCGTCGGCGGCCCGCCGCCCGCCGAGGGGGCGCTGGACTTCACCCGTGCGCTGCTGGCGCGGGTCGCCGACCCGGTGGACTTCATCGAGGCGGCGACCGGCCGCGGCGCGGCGGCGGTGCTGCCGGTGGTCCGGTAGGGCGCCGGGCCGGTCGTTCGCCGAGGGAGGCCGGTCCCCCGAGGGGCCGGCCGCCGGGTGAGGCGTATGCGTCTCATGTCATGAGCCTTTCAAAGGCGCGGGTTTGCTGTCACTCTGCTGCTCCCGGCCCGATCCCCACGAGAGGCTCCGATGAAAAGACTCCTGCCTGCCCTGACCGGCGCCGCGCTGTTCGCGGCGACCGGCCTCGGGGGGGGGGCGCCCCCCCCCCCCCGGCGGGGCCGCGCCGGGGCCACCCCCCCCCCGCCTGGCCGCACGGGGGGCGGGGGCGGGGGGGTGCGCGGGGGGGGGGGCC
>NZ_JBSHAP010000205.1:7089-10551 GCF_053611565.1 Kitasatospora sp. NPDC054795 | reverse complement strand
GGCGCGGGCGCGGGCGCGGGGACGACCGGCGGGGCGCTCGGCGGCGGTGGCACCACCGGCCCCGGGCGCTCCACCACGGTCGGCGCCGGCTGCCGCGCCAAGGCCGCCCGGCCGCCCGGCCAGTCGGCCAGCTCGGCGAGCCGCCGCTCGACCGTGCGGGCGTCGGCCGGCCGGTCCGCCGGATCCTTCGCCAGCAGCTCCGCGACCAGCCCGGCCACCTGCGGCGGCAGCCCGAACTGCGCCGGGTCCAGCGGCGCCGGCGCCTCGTTGAGGTGCTGGTACATCAGCACCGGCGTCGAGTCCCCGCCGAACGGCCGTGCCCCGGTGAAGAGTTCGATCAGGACGCAGCCCAGCGCGTAGAGGTCGGCCCGCCCGTCCACCCGGCCGCCGGTCCAGCGCTCCGGCGCCATGTACGCCGGGCTGCCGACGATCGTCCCGGTGGTGGTCAGCCCGCCCGCGCCGGTGTCCAGCTGGGCGATGCCGAAGTCCAGCACCTTCAGCTGCCCGGCGTCGGTGATCATCACGTTGTCCGGCTTGATGTCCCGGTGCACCATGCCCGCGTCGTGCGCGGCCGCCAGCGCTCCGCCGATCTGCCGCCCCCAGCGCAGGCTGAGCGCGGGCTCGGGCACCCCTGCCCGCAGCACCTCGGTGAGGGTGCGGCCGGTGAGCAGCTCCATCACCAGGTAGGTGACCTCCTCGCCGCCGAGCTCGCACTGCCCCAGGTCGTGCACCGTGACGATGTGCGGGTGCGAGAGGTTGCCGGCCGCACCGGCCTCCCGGACGAACCGCAGCGCGGCCTTCGCCCGGTCACCGCCGTGGTGCCCGATGACCTTGACCGCCACCGGCCGCCCCATCCGGGTGTCCCGGGCCCGCCACACCACCCCGAACCCGCCTTGCCCGAGCTTCTCCACCAGCTCGTACCGGCCGTCCAGGACGTCCCCGACTCGCACGCGCCCTCCCCTCCCGCCATGACGCCCAGACTCTACCGACGCCGTCCACCGCCCTTCCCCCCGCCGTCGCCCTCCCCTCCTCCTCTCCCCCGGGCCCCGGCCAGGTGGAAGGATGCCATCGAATCCCCGCGCGAACGCGGCGGTGCGAACCCAGCAGAGCCCGAGGAGAGCGGCCATGGTCAAGCAGGCCCCGCAGAGCGACCCGGCGCAGGACGCCCCCGAGGTGTCCACGCCCCAGCACGCGGCCGCCGGACTGCCCGCCGTCGGCCACAGCCTGCGGATGGCCGCCGAGCAGATGGGCGCCCGCCGCACCCTGGCCACCCTGCGCAAGGTCAACCAGCAGAACGGCTTCGACTGCCCCGGCTGCGCCTGGCCGGAGCCGGACAAGCCGCACACCGCCGAGTTCTGCGAGAACGGCGCCAAGGCCGTCGCCGAGGAGGCCACCGAGCGGTGCGTCCACTCCGACTTCTTCGCCGCCCACCCGGTCGCCGACCTGGCCGAGCGCTCCGGCTACTGGCTGGGCCAGCAGGGCCGGCTCACCGCGCCGATGCTGCTCGACGAGGGCGCCACCCACTACACGCCGGTCTCCTGGGACGACGCCTTCGCGCTGATCGCCGAGGAGCTGAAGGCCCTGGACACCCCGGACGGCGCCGCCTTCTACACCTCCGGCCGGACCAGCAACGAGGCCGCCTTCGCCTACCAGCTGTTCGCCCGCCGGCTCGGCACCAACAACATGCCGGACTGCTCCAACATGTGCCACGAGTCCTCCGGCTCGGCGCTCACCGAGACGCTCGGCGTCGGCAAGGGCAGCGTCAGCCTGAAGGACCTCTACCAGGCCGACCTGATCATCGTGGCCGGCCAGAACCCGGGCACCAACCACCCCCGGATGCTCTCCGCGCTGGAGCGCGCCAAGCGGGCCGGCGCCACGATCGTCAGCGTCAACCCGCTGCCGGAGGCGGGCCTGGAGCGGTTCAAGAACCCCCAGCACGCGCGCGGGCTGGTCGGCCACGGCACCAAGCTGACCGACCTCTTCCTGCAGATCCGCCTCGGCGGCGACCTCGCGCTGTTCCGCGCGCTGAACCGGATCGTCCTGGAGCGGGACGGCGTCGACCACGACTTCGTCGCCGAACACTGCTACGGCTTCGAGGAGTTCGAGGCCCAGGCGCGCGGGACCGACCGCGACGAGGTGCTCGCCGCGACCGGTCTGCCCTGGGAGCAGATAGAAGAGCTCGGCGAGCTGGTGCTGAAGTCCGAGAAGATCATCGTCTGCTGGGCGATGGGCCTCACCCAGCACAAGCACGCCGTGCCGACCATTCGCGAGGTCGTCAACTTCCTGCTGCTGCGCGGCAACGTCGGCCGCCCCGGCGCCGGGGTCTGCCCGGTGCGCGGGCACAGCAACGTCCAGGGCGACCGCACGATGGGCATCTTCGAACGCCCCACCGCCGCCTTCCTGGACGCGCTGGGCGAGGAGTTCCGCTTCGAGCCGCCGCGCGAGCACGGCCTCGACTCGGTGGACACCATCCGCGCGATGCGCGACGGCAGGGTCGGGGTCTTCTTCGCGATGGGCGGCAACTTCGTCGCGGCCACCCCGGACACCGAGGTCACCGAGGCCGCGATGCGCCGCTGCCGGCTGACCGTCCACGTCTCCACCAAGCTCAACCGCTCGCACGTGGTCACCGGCGCCCGCGCCCTGATCCTGCCCACCCTGGGCCGCACCGACCGGGACGTCACCGCGCACGGCGCCCAGTTCGTCAGCGTCGAGGACTCGATGGGCCAGGTGCACGCCTCGCGCGGCGGCCTGCGGCCGCCCGCCCCCGGGCTGCTCTCCGAGACCGCGATCGTCTGCCGGCTCGCCCGCGCCGTGCTCGGGCCGCAGGACACCGTGCCGTGGGAGGACTTCGCCGCCGACTACGACACCCTGCGGGACCGGATCGCCCGCGTCGTGCCGGGCTTCGAGGACTACAACGAGAAGGTCCGCCGCCCCGGCGGCTTCACCCTGCCGCACGGCCCCCGGGACACCCGTACCTTCCCGACCGCGACCGGCAGGGCCAACTTCTCCGTCAACCCGCTGACCGCCCCCGAGGTCCCGCCGGGCCGGCTGCTGCTCCAGACCCTGCGCTCGCACGACCAGTACAACACCACGATCTACGGCCTCGACGACCGCTACCGCGGCATCAAGGGCGGCCGCCGGGTGGTCCTGGTCAACCCCGCGGACGCCGACGAGCTCGGGCTCACCGACGGCGGGTACGTCGATCTGGTCGGCGAGTGGAGCGACGGCGTGGAGCGCCGCGCCCCGCACTTCCGGGTCGTCCACTATCCCGTCGCCCGCGGCGGCGCGGCGGCCTACTACCCCGAGACCAACGTCCTGGTGCCGCTCGACTCCACCGCCGACATCAGCAACACGCCGACCTCCAAGGCCGTCGTGATCCGCTTCGCCCCCGGTAGCGGCGCGTAGCCGCCGGCCGCCCCGGGCGGCACAGCACGCGGGCCGCCCCACGTCACCGTACGTGGG
>NZ_JBSHAP010000205.1:0-7079 GCF_053611565.1 Kitasatospora sp. NPDC054795 | reverse complement strand
GCCCCCCCCGGGCCCCCCCCCCCGCGGGCCCCCCCCCCCCCCCCCGCCCCGGGCGGCCCGCGGTGTCGGTGCCACGGTGTCAGTGCGTCGGCGTGCCCAGCGGCAGCGTGGCCGTCGCGCTGCCCGGGGCCGAGGCGGTCGCCGGGCCGGTGCCGCTCGGGCTCCCCGCCGGCGTGCCCGTCCCGGTCGGGGTGGGCGTGCCGGTCCCGCTCGGGGTGCCCGTCCCGGTCGGTGTGCTCGGGCCGGTCGGCGTTCCGGTCGGCGTGCCGGTCGGGGTCGAGGTGGGCGTGCCGCCGGACGGCGTCCCCGGGTCGGTCGGCGTACCGGTGCCACCCGGCGTGGTCGGCGTCCCGCCCGGCGTCTGCGGCACGGTCGGCGGCGTCACCTCGCCGCCGGGGGCGGGCGTGGCCGGCAGCTGGTGGGCCGGGCTCGGTGCTATCGGCGTGACGGCGTCCCAGCCCGACGGGAGGTCGGGCACCTTCCAGGCGCCGCCGGCGTCGTCCGCCGCGCCGGACGGGTCGGGACGGACGGCCCCGAGGATCGGCATCGATCCGATCGGCGAGATCTTGATGAACGCGCCGGGCCGCGGCGCCTGCACGATCAGCCCGCCGCCGATGTACATCCCGATGTGCGAGGCGTCCTGGAAGTACACCACCAGGTCGCCGGGCCGCAGCTGGTTGAGCGCCACGTGCGGCAGCTGCGCCCACTGCTCCTGGCTGGTGCGCGGGATCGGCTTGCCCGCGTGCAGCCAGGCCTGCGAGGTGAGGCCCGAGCAGTCGTAGGCGTCCGGGCCGGTGCCGCCCCACAGGTACGGCTTGCTCACCTGCGCCAGCGCGAAGGCGATGGCCGCGCGACCCTGCTGGGAGGGCGTGCGCTCGCCCTTGCCGAGCGCCCCGGAGGCGAGGAACGCGAGCTGCGCCTCGTCCGCCTTGGCCTTCTCCAGCTGCTCCAGCTCGGTCCGCTGGGCGCCGGTCAGCGAGGAGACCATCTGCTCGACCGCCGTGAGGTCGGCGGACGCCTTGGCCTTGGCCGCGTCCTGCTGGGCGACCAGCGTCCGGGCGGTCGCCAGCGCCTCCTCGGTCTGCTTCTTCAGCCCGTCCAGCGCGTCCCGGTCGCTCTTCAGCTTGTCCAGGAACTCCGACTGCGAGCGGCTGGCCGAGGCGAGCAGCTCGGCGATGACGACCGCCTCGTACGGGTCCTTGGAGAGCAGCAGCTCCGCGTAGGCCGACGCGGCCCCGTTGCGGTACTGCGCGGCGGCGAGCTGCGAGGCGATGTCGGTGCCCGCGTCGACCTGCTTCTGCTGGCGGTCCAGCCGGCCCTGGAGGTCGGTGAGCGCGGTCTGCTGGTCCGCCGCCTTGGCGACGGCGCCGTTGTACTGCTCGGTGGCGGCCTCGGCGCTCTGGTAGAGCCCGTGCAGCCGGTCGAGCAGCGGGCCGAGGGTGGCCTTGGCGGCGGCGAGCGGGTCGGCGTCGGCGGCGATCTGGCCGGCTCCCGGGTCGGGCGCGGCCCAGGCGGCCTGGGCGCCCACCGGCAGTGCGAGCGCCGCGGCCGCGAGGACGGCTCCGCAGCGCAGCGCCGCCCGCACCCAGGGCCGTACGCGTGCCGTCTCCGCTCTCTGTCCCGCCCCGCCCATGGCCTGGTCCTCCCCGCCGCGCACTGCCCCTGTCCCGGCTTCCCGGATCCCGCAGATCCTCCCACGGGTTACTCGCCGGAAACAGGGCGCATGCGGACCGGGAGGTTAATTCTCGATGGACCTGTGAGACAGCTCTCAGCAAACCGGGTCGAACCGGCGCGTTCTTCGCTAATGTCCAGTTCAGCGCGCCGTATGTCACCTCGATGAAATCCAGCGGTCACTGCGAGTCAACCATCGGAACCACGATTCCCGGCCCAGTTCACCTTCCGTTTACCAAGCAGACCTACGGTCGCGACGTCACCAACGTCCGTGCGACAACTACGACGATTGTTTGGGTATGGAACACATCTCGTTCCTGGTAGCCGTTGTGATCATCACGGCGCTCGCCTTCGACTTCACCAACGGGTTCCACGACACCGCCAACGCGGCCGCCACCGCGATCGCGACCGGGGCTCTTCGTCCGAAGGTCGCGGTCACCATCGCGGCCCTGCTCAACTTCGCGGGCGCGTTCCTGTCCGTGAAGGTCGCCACCACCATCTCCGGCGGCATCGTCAACGAGAAGGCCGGCGTCCATCCCGAGATCATCTTCGCGGCCCTGGCCGGCGCCATCCTCTGGAACCTGCTGACCTGGCTGCGCGGGCTGCCGTCCAGTTCCTCGCACGCGCTGTACGGCGGCCTGATCGGCGCCACGATCGTCGGCGTCGGCATGAACGGCGTCAACTTCGACACCGTGGTGACCAAGATCCTCATCCCCGCGGTCGCCTCCCCGTTCGTCGCCGGTCTGGCCTCCTGGGGCGCCACCAAGCTGGCGTACGTGATCACCCGCAAGGGCGACTCCGCGACCACCGAGAAGGGCTTCAAGACCGGCCAGATCTTCTCCTCCTCGCTGATCTCGCTCGCGCACGGCACCAACGACGCCCAGAAGACGATGGGCATCATCACCCTGACCCTGGTCTCGGTCGGCGCCCTGCCGCACGGCGCGCTGCCGCCCACCTGGGTGATCGTCTCCGCCGGCGCCGCGATCGCGCTCGGCACCTACATGGGCGGCTGGCGGATCATCCGCTCGATGGGCAAGGGCCTGGCGGACATCCGCCCGCCGCAGGGCTTCGCCTCCGAGTCGGCCGCCGCGACCGTCATCCTGACCTCCTCGCACATGGGCTTCGGCCTCTCCACCACCCAGGTCTGCTCCGGCGGCATCATGGGCGCCGGCCTCGGCGGCCCGAAGGGCGAGCTGCGCTGGAGCCTGGTCCGCCGCATGGTCTACACCTGGGGCCTGACCCTGCCGGCCGCCGCCGTGGTCTCCGGCGGCGCCGCCCTGCTGGCCGAGCAGGGCAGCTGGGGCGTCGCCCTGGTCGGCGTCGTGCTGGTGGCCGGCGCGGGCGCCATGTGGGTGATCTCCCGCCGCCAGCCGGTCGGCGCGGACAACGTCAACGACGTCGACGTCACCCCGGTCGAGGTCGCACCGGCCGGCGCCGCCGCGAACACCCCCACCCCCGCCTCGACCACGGTCGCGGCCTGAGCGCCGCAGACCCAGGGCGTGTCTTGCGGGTCCTTGCCGGGTCCGCGGCGTTGGGGCACGCACCTCGCCGCGTTGTCGTCGGTCGCCAATGCTCCGCAGTGGCTCCCTCCTCCGCCTTGCGATGCACGCACCCCGACGCCGCGCCCTGATCCGACAAAACCCACAAGACACGCCCCGGAGCACTCACCATGCACATCAAGTGGAACGCCCTGGCCCAGACCGCCGGATTCAGCTTCGGCATCACCGTCGCCGTCGTCTGCGTCTTCGCGCTCGGCATCCTGGCGCTGTCCCGCCGCGAGGCCGCCCTGGTCGCCGCCCGTGAGGGCGGCGGCGCCGGGACCGCGGGCGGCGGCAGGCTCGCCCTGGCCGGCGCCTGCGTCTGCTTCGCGCTGTGCGGCGGGGCCGTCCTCTACGGGCTGTCGCTGATCGCCGGCAAGTAGCCGCACCCGGCACGACGGGCCGGGGAGTGCCTTCGCACTCCCCGGCCCGTTCGCGTATCCCGACGGCCGGTCAGCTCTCCTGGGTGGTGGTCCGCAGCGCGGTCTCCCGGATGAACAGCACGGTGACGAAGGCCAGCGCCGCGAACGGGGCGGCGCACAGGAAGATGGTGCCGACGCCGTGGCCGAAGGCGTCCGTCACCAGCGGCACGATCGGGGCGGGCAGCTTGGCCAGGTCCGGGATGCCGCCGCCGGAGGCCGCGGGCGACGCCGGGACGTGCGCCGCGGCCAGGTTCTCGGCCAGGTAGTGGGAGACCTTGTTGGACATCAGCGCGCCGAGCGCGGAGACGCCCATCGCACCGCCCATGGTGCGGAAGAAGGTGACCACCGAGCTGGCCGCGCCGAGCTCGTTGCGGGGCACCGTGTTCTGCACCGCGAGCACCAGGTTCTGGCTGGTCAGGCCGAGGCCGACGCCGGTGATCGCCATGTAGACGGAGAGCAGCACGTAGCTGGTGTCGGCCCGGGCGGTGCCGAGCAGCGCGAAGCCGACGGCGAGCAGCGCGGTGCCGGAGACCAGGTAGGCCTTCCACTTGCCGTACTTGGTGATCAGCCGGCCGACCACCGCGGAGGAGACGGCCAGGCCGAGGATCATCGGCAGGGTCATCAGGCCGGCCATGGTCGGGGACTTGGCGCGGGCCAGCTGGAAGTACTGGCTGAGGAAGGTGGTCGCGCCGTACATCCCGACGCCGACCAGCACGCTGGCCAGCGCGGCCAGGGTGACGGTGCGGTGCTTGAAGAGGCTCGGCGGGATGATCGGCTCGGCGGCGCGGCGCTCGATCACGACGGCCAGGGCGCCCAGCAGCACGCCGCCGCCGACCATGGCCGCGGTCTGCCAGGAGAGCCAGGCGTAGTTCTTGCTGGCCAGGGTGATCCAGATCATCAGCAGGCTGACCGAGCCGGTGATGACCAGGGCGCCCAGGTAGTCGATCTTCGCCTTGCGCTTGACCACCGGAAGCTTGAGGGTGCGCTGCACCACCAGGATCGCGACCAGCGCGAACGGGATGCCGACGTAGAAGCACCAGCGCCAGCCGAGCCAGGAGGTGTCCACGATGACGCCGCCGATCAGCGGTCCGCCGATGGTGGCGAGGGCGAAGACCGCGCCGAAGTAGCCGCTGTAGCGGCCGCGCTCGCGCGCCGGGACCATCGCGGCCAGGCAGATCTGGCCGAGCGCCACCACACCGCCGGCGCCGATGCCCTGGAGCGCGCGGCAGGCGATCAGCTCGCCGGTGTTCTGCGAGAGGCCGGCCAGCGCCGAGGTACCGATGTAGATCAGCAGGGCGATCTGGAGCAGCAGCTTCTTGCTGACGAGGTCGGAGAGCTTGCCCCAGATCGGGGTGGAGGCGGTGAGGGTGAGCAGGGCCGCGGTGATGACCCAGGTGTAGGCGGACTGGCCGCCGTGCAGGTCGGCGAGGATGTGCGGCAGGGCGTTGGAGACGACGGTCGAGGAGAGCACGGCCACGAAGAGGCCGAGCAGCAGGCCGGAGAGCGCCTCCATCACCTGCCGGTGCGTCATCTGTTGACTGTCGGCCGCTGCGGCGGTTCCGCTCGCGGCGTCGGTGGTCACGGTCATCTGGGTCCTTCGGCGAGCGCGCGGGATACGCGGATCATGAAATTTCGTTGCCGTAAGCAACCATAAGACTGGATGGTTGAATTAGGCAACTTTCTTCAAGGGAAAGTAAAGCCCGCGCCCACGGGCCCGGAGGCCCGCGCGACCGCCGCCGGATCACTCGGTCGGCGGCTCCCCCAGCACGTCGTTGAAGCGGTGCAGCAGCTCCGCGAAGCGGGTCACGTCCTCCGGCGACCAGCCGTCCATCACCTCGCGCACCCGCCGCATCCGGACGCCCTGCGCGGCCAGGTAGCGCCGCCGCCCGTCCTCGGTGAGCGAGACCAGCGCGGACCGGCGGTCCAGCGGGTCCGTCTCCCGGGCCACCAGGCCCAGCTCCTCCAGCGTCCGGATCTGCCGGCTCACCGTCGCCTTGCCGACCGAGAAGTGCACGCCGACGTCGGTCACCCGCACCGGCCCGGCCTGCTCGACGTAGCCGAGCAGGCTGTACGCCATCCCCTCCAGTCCGGGGTGCACCCGCCGTGAGAGTTCCGCCACTCTGGCCCGGCCCCGCCGGAACATCAGCGCGACCTCGCGCTCCACCGCCACCAGGGCATCCTCGTCGCTCACCGCGCCAGTATCGCGCAGTGGCGCCGGCCGCGGCCCGGCGCGTGCGGTGCGACAAGCCAACTACTTCATGGTATGAAGTATCGGTTCTGGAAGTACCGTTTTTCCCCGTTACGCAAGGAGATGTGGATGGCAGCCCCGGGGCAGGGTTTCCTCGCCGAACTGAAGAGTGCGGTCACCCCGCGCGCGGCACTGCTCGTGATCGGCGTGCTGCTGCTCCAGCTCGGCTTCATCACCTCGTACATCGGGGCGCTGCACAAGCCGGCCCCGCAGAACCTCTCCATCGCGGTGGTCGCCCCGCCGCAGGTCGCCCCCAAGCTGGTCGGCGCGCTGGAGTCGGTGCCGAACGACGCCGTCAAGGCCCTCACCGCGCCGGACGCCGAGACGGCGACCCAGCAGATCAAGGACCAGAAGATCTACGCGGCGCTGGTCGTGGACCCGACCGGCACCCAGGACACCCTGCTGGTCGGCGGCGCCCGCGGCCCGTCCGCGGCCAAGGCCGCCGAGACCATCACCACCGCGATCGACCAGAGCCAGGGCCGCACCGTGAAGGTCCAGGACGTGGTCCCGCTCGCCAAGGGCGACACCAACGGCCTCTCCGCCTTCTACCTGGTGATCGGCTGGTGCGTCGGCGGCTACCTGGTCGCCTCCATCCTGGGCATCAGCGCGGGCTCCAAGCCGGCCAACGTCCACCGCCTGCTGATCCGCCTCGGCGTGCTCGCGCTGTACTCGATCGGCGCCGGCGTGCTCGGCACGGTGATCGCCGGGCCGGTGCTGGACGCGCTGCCGGGCTCGATCCTCGGCCTGAGCGCCGTCGGTGCGCTGGTGGTGTTCTCGGTCGGCGCCTTCACCATGGCGCTCCAGTGCCTGTTCGACGTCATCGGCATCGGCATCGCGGTGCTGATCTTCGTGGTGCTCGGCAACCCGAGCGCGGGCGGGGTCTACCCGGCGCCGATGATGCCGCCGTTCTGGCGGGCGATCAGCTCGTGGATCCCGAACGGCGCCGGCACCAGCGCGGCCAAGTCGGTCGCCTACTTCGACTCCACCAACCTGGGGCTGCCGATCCTGGTCCTGGTGGTCTGGGCGCTGATCGGCATCGG
This sequence comes from Kitasatospora sp. NPDC054795, assembly GCF_053611565.1. Taxonomy (NCBI): domain Bacteria; kingdom Bacillati; phylum Actinomycetota; class Actinomycetes; order Kitasatosporales; family Streptomycetaceae; genus Kitasatospora; species Kitasatospora sp. NPDC054795. The sequence continues at coordinate 160 of NZ_JBSHAP010000205.1, read as the reverse complement.
CGTCGCCCTGCTGGCCGTCCTGCGCGGCCCGCGCTCCGGCGGCCGCACGCTGGTCCCCACCGAGGACTGAGCCGCCCGCTCCCGACCCGTCACCGGGCCCCCGGCCACCGCGGCCGGGGGCCCGGCGCGCGTTCCGGGGCCCGGCGGCGCCCCGCAGGGT
>NZ_JBSHAP010000204.1:0-10618 GCF_053611565.1 Kitasatospora sp. NPDC054795 | reverse complement strand
CGTGCGGTCCGGGTGATCCGGCCCAGCGGCGACAGGACCCGGCCGGCCATGGCGTAACCGAACGCGAAGGCGATGATCGCGAGGCCGAGGAGGGCGAGGAGGGAGCGGCTGAGGAGGCGGCCACCCCGAACGGGTGACCGCCTCCTGCCGTGACTCCCGACGCCCGGGGTCGGCCCGGGGCAAGCCCGGAATCAGCCCGGAATCACTGCCCGACCGGCTCCAGGATCGCCACGCACTCGAAGTGGTGGGTCATCGGGAACAGGTCGAAGGCCCGCAGCGACACCGGCCGGTAGCCGCCCTCGCGGAAGAACTTCAGGTCCCGCGCGAGCGCCGCCGGGTCGCAGGCCACGTACGCGATCCGGCGCGCCTCCAGGCCGACCAGGTGGGCGACGGTCTCGCGGCCGGCGCCCGCGCGCGGCGGGTCCAGCACGACCAGGTCGGTGGCGGTGATGCCGGTGCGCGGCAGCAGCGTCTCGACCCGGTCGCACTCGATCTGCACGTTGTCCAGCGCGGCCAGGTTGTGCCGGGCGTCGACCACGGCCTGCTTGGAGGACTCGATGCCGAGCACCGCACCGTCCTCGCCGACCCGGTCGGCCAGCGCGCCCGCGAACAGGCCGACGCCGCAGTACAGGTCGAGCGCGTTCTCGCCCCACTGCGGGTCCAGCCCGTCCAGCACGGCGTCGACCAGGGTGTCCGGCGCCTCCGGGTGGATCTGCCAGAAGCCGCCGTTGCTGATCCGCCAGGTCCGCCCGGCGGCCCGCTCGCGCACGAAGCCGCGCCCGTGCACCTTGTGCACGTCGCCCTGCTCGTCCACCCGGGCGATCGACACCGGCTTGTCCAGCTCGACCAGCGGCAGCTGGGCGCCCGGCCGCGGGGTGAGCACCACCTGGCGGTCCGAGGAACCGGTCGCGGCGATCACCTCGACGCTCGCCACCCCCGGCCAGTCGCGGGCCTCGATGCCCAGCTCGGTGACGCCCTCGGCGGCGATCAGGCAACGGTCCACCGGCTGCACCTCGTGCGAGCGGTGCTTGCGCAGGCCGACCTTCCCGGTCCCGGCGTCGACCGCGTACTGCACCCGGGTGCGCCAGGCCGGCACCTGCCCGGCCGGAAGCTTGCCGCCGACCGGCTCGACGCTGCCGTCCCAGCCCGCCTCGGCCGGGGTGAGCCCGGCGAGCTTGGCCAGCTGCTCGGTCAGCACCGCCGCCTTGAGCTTGCGCTGCCCGCCCGGGGTGACGTGCTGCCAGTCGCAGCCGCCGCACTTGCCCGGACCGGCGAACGGGCAGGGCGCCTCGATCCGGTCCTTGGACGGCTCCAGCACCTCCACCGCGTCGGCCCGCAGGAACCGCGAGGTGGTGGTCCCGTCGGTCACCAGCGCGACGACCTTCTCACCGGGCAGCGCGTGCCGCACGAACAGCACCCGGCCCTCGTGCCGGGCCACGCAGTGCCCGCCGCCGTGCGCGACCGGGCCGACCTCGACCTCGTAGCGCTGCCCGGCCAGCGGCTCCCCGGACGGCGTCTCGGGCCGCGACGGCCGCGCGGCCCCGGCGCGCAGCGCCTTGGGCGGCCGCACCGCCTGCTTGCGCGGCGCCTTGCGGCCGGCCCCGGCAGCGCCCTTCGGCGCGTCCTGGGCGGCACCCTTGCCGGCGCCCTTCGGCGCGCCCTTGCCGGAGGCCTTGCCGGCGGACGCCTTGCCCGCGGACGTCTTGCCTGCGGCGCCCTTGCCGGCGGCCGGCCCGGCGGGCTCCCGGTCCTCCCGCTCGCCCGGGACGATCGGCGCGGTGCGCGCGGTGAGGCCGTCGCGGTCGGTGGCCTCCGGACGGGCCGGCCGGCCCCAGCGCGGCCGGGAGACCTGCCCGGGCTGGGAGCCGCCCCGGCGGGCGCCCTTGCCGGAGGAGCCCGAGGAACGGGGCGGAGTGTTGCGGGTCACTGGGAGGAGTCCTTGCTGCGGTCGGAGGTGTCCCCGGCGTTCGAACCGGTGGAGACGGAATCCTTCGACTTTACGGCCTTCGGCGCGCGTGGCTCGCCACGCCGGACGGCACCCGGCGCCGACCAGGCCTTCTGCGGCTTGCGCCGCTCCGAGGACTCCAGCTGCCACGGTACCGAAGTGACCATCACACCGGGCTTGAACAGCAGCCGCCCCTTGAGCCGCAGCGCGCTCTGGTTGTGCAGCAGGTGCTCGTACCAGTGGCCGACCACGTACTCCGGGATGTAGACCGAGACCACGTCCCGCGGGCTGCTGCGCCGCAGGTTCTTCACGTAGTCCAGGACCGGCCCGGTGATCTCGCGGTACGGCGAGTCCAGCACCTTGAGCGGCACCTCGATGCCGCGCTCGTCCCACTCCCGCCGCAGCGCCGCGGTGTCCGCCGGGTCGACGTTGACCGTAACGGCCTCCAGCGTGTGGGCCCGGGCCAGCCTGGCGTACGCCAGGGCGCGCAGCGCCGGCTTGTGCAGCTTGGAGACCAGCACGATGGCGTGCACCCGGGTGGGCAGCACCACGTCGTCCGGCTCCTCGGCGGCGATGAGCTCGTCGGAGACCCGGTCGTAGTGCCGCCGGATGCCCTTCATCATCACGAACAGCACGGCCATCGCGGCGATCGCGATCCAGGCGTGGCTGATCTTGGTGACCAGGACGACGATCAGCACGGCCATGGTCATCACCAGGCCGAAGGCGTTGATCGCCCGGCTGCGCTGCATGCGGCGGCGCTCGGCCGGGTCGGTCTCGGTGCGCAGCAGCCGGGTCCAGTGCCGGATCATGCCGGACTGGCTCATGTTGAAGGCGACGAAGACGCCGACGATGTAGAGCTGGATCAGCCGGGTCGGATCGGCGTTGAAGGCGAGGATCAGCAGGATCGCGGCGATCGCCAGCAGGATGATGCCGTTGGAGAAGGCCAGCCGGTCACCGCGGGTGTGCAGCTGGCGCGGCAGGTAGCGGTCCTGGGCCAGGATCGAGCCGAGCACCGGGAAGCCGTTGAAGGCGGTGTTGGCGGCGAGCACCAGGATCAGCCCGGTGACGGCCGCGACGAAGTAGAAGCCGGGCGTGAAGTTGTTGAACACGGCCTCGCTGATCTGCGCCAGCGCGGTCTTCTGGTGGTAGTCCGGCGAGGCGCCGACGAGCTGTTCGGCCGGGTTCTCGGCCATCTGGACACCGGTCAGCCGGGCCAGCCAGATGATGCCCATGAACATCACGACGGCGATGCTCGCCATCATCAGCAGCGTGGTGGCCGCGTTCTTGCTCTTGGGCTTGCGGAAGGCCGGCACGCCGTTGGAGATCGCCTCGACGCCGGTGAGCGCGGCACAGCCCGAGGAGAACGCCTTCAGCAGCAGGAACACCAGCGCGAAGCCGGCCAGCGAGTCGTTGCCGGGAGTGGCGGCGAGGTGGAACCCGGCGCTCTCGGCGGGCATGTCCTGGCCGAGCGCGAAGTGCCGGAACACCCCGTAGCCGACCATCCCGATCACGCCGACCATGAAGGCGTAGGTGGGAACGGCGAAGGCGCTTCCGGACTCGCGCACGCCTCGCAGGTTCATACCCATCAGCAGCACGACCACGATCACCGACAGGACCGGTTCGTGGCCGCGCAGCGCGGGCACCGCGGAGACGACGTTGGCGACGCCCGAGGTGGTCGACACGGCCACGGTGAGCACGTAGTCGACCATCAGGGCGCTGGCGACCACCAGACCGGCGGCCGGCCCGTGGTTGACGGTCGCGACCTCGTAGTCACCGCCACCGCTGGGGTAGGCGTGCACGTTCTGCCGGTACGAGGCGACCACGGCGAGCATCACGATCGCCACGACGACGCCGATCTGCCAGGAGAAATGGATCGCCGAGGCGCCCGCGAGGGAGAGGGTGAGCAGGATCTCCTCGGGGGCGTACGCGACCGAGGAGAGCGCGTCCGAGGCGAACACGGGCAGCGCGAGCCGCTTGGGCAGAAGCGTCTCGCCCAGCTTGTCGCTGCGTAGGGCGCGCCCGATCAGGATGCGTTTCGGAAGGTCAGTCGGCATAGGCACGTTAAGGAATCGTAGGGGCTCCCCGGTCAAGGCTCCGCCGTTTGTCCCCCCCTTCGTCGCGACTGCGTTCGGTGGACCGGCTAGCGTGTCGGATACGAGTCGGCGGGCAACACTCTGGTTGTCGAGCGTTGCCGGGTCGGCGCCCCCACGAGGAACCTCGTCCCGGACGACCGGGCGGGAAACGGAGCTGAACGGTGTTTGCGCAGGTCAAGGCCCCTTCGGGACGGGTGAGGTAAGCGCCGGTGCACATCGTGATCATGGGCTGCGGCCGCGTGGGCTCCGCCCTCGCCAGAGCCCTGGAGAAACAGGGCCACTCGGTGGCCGTGGTCGACCAGGACCCGACCGCGTTCCGCCGGCTGGGCGCCGGGTTCAACGGCCGCCGGGTCACCGGCGTCGGCTTCGACCAGGACACCCTGCGCGAGGCGGGCATCGAGGAGGCCGGCGCCTTCGCCGCGGTCTCCAGCGGTGACAACTCCAACATCATCGCCGCGCGGGTGGCCCGGGAGAACTTCGGCGTCGAGAACGTCGCCGCCCGGATCTACGACCCCCGCCGCGCCGAGGTGTACCAGCGCCTGGGCATCCCCACCGTCGCGACGGTCCGCTGGACCGCCGACCAGATGCTGCGCCGACTGCTGCCGAGCGGCGCCGAGCCGCTGTGGCAGGACCCGAGCGGTGGCGTGCAGCTCGCCGAGGTCGCGTACGACCCGCGCTGGATCGGCCACCGGATCAGCAGGCTGGAGGAGGCCTCCGGCACCCGGGTGGCGTTCGTCACCCGGCTCGGCGAGGGAATGCTCCCCTCGCCGCAGATGGTGGTGCAGGAGGGCGACCTGGTGCACGTGATGCTGCGCCGGGCCGACCTGACGGCCGTCGAGGCCGCGTTCGCGCAGGGACCGAAGGAGGAGGGTCACTGATGCGGGTCGCCATTGCCGGGGCCGGTGCCGTGGGCCGCTCGATCGCGGGCGAGCTGCTGGAGAACGGCCACGAGGTCCTGCTGATAGACAAGAACCCCAACTCCATCTCGGTGGAGCGGGTTCCGATGGCGGAGTGGCTGCTGGCCGACGCCTGCGAGATCACCTCGCTGGACGAGGCCGCGCTCCAGCGCTGCCACGTGGTGATCGCCGCGACCGGTGACGACAAGGTCAACCTGGTCGTCTCGCTGCTCGCCAAGACCGAGTACGCGGTGCCGCGGGTGGTCGCCCGCGTGAACAACCCCAAGAACGAGTGGCTCTTCAACGAGTCCTGGGGCGTGGACGTCGCCGTCTCCACCCCGCGTCTGATGTCCGCGCTGGTCGAGGAGGCGGTCAGCGTCGGCGACCTGGTCCGCCTGATGCGCTTCAGCCAGGGCAACGCCAACCTGGTCGAGCTGACCCTGGCCTCCGACACCGAGCTCGTCGGCATCCGGGTCGGCGACGTGGCCTGGCCGCAGGACACCGCGCTGGTGACCATCATCCGCGAGGGCCGGGTGCTGGTGCCGGGCAAGGACGACACCCTGGAGGGCGGCGACGAGCTGCTCTTCGTCGCCGCGCAGGAGCGCGAGGAGGAGCTGGAGCAGCTCCTCTCGGCGACCTCGGGCGCCCAGTAGCCCCGCGGCACAGCGGAAGGGCCCGCACCCCTCGTCGGGGTGCGGGCCCTTCGCCGTCGTTCGGACCGGCCTCCCGGCCGGCCGGAGGCGGCTACTTCGCCGGCTCCTCCTCGTCCAGCTGCGCCTTGATCGGCGGCGGCGCCTTCAGCAGGATCTGCCAGGTCACGTACATCGCCAGCAGCATCGGCGGGATGCCGAGGGCGACCTTCAGCCAGCCCAGCAGGTTGACGTTGTGGGTGAAGTACAGCGGGAAGAGGATCACCGGCTTCAGGCCCATGATCAGCACCCAGGCCCAGGTCGCCTTGGTGTAGGCGGCCAGGCGGCCCGGGTTCTCCTTGCGCCAGGTGAACATCTCGCCGGTGATCGGGCCGAGCATCACCCCGATCATCGGCCAGCGCGCCAGCGCGGAGGCCGCCAGGGCGATGCAGTAGCCGACGTTCCAGAGCAGGCCGGGCAGGTAGAAGTCCTCGGCCTTGCCGCTCTTCATCGAGATCCAGGCGCCGAGGGCGACACCGAACACCCCGCTGAAGGCGTGCTGGATGGTCTGCCGCTTCGCCAGCCGGGCCACCACGAACAGGGCGCTCAGGCCCAGCGCGGCCCAGGCCGAGGTACTGACCTGGTGGGTCAGGTTGTAGGTGACGATGAAGACCAGGCCTGGCAGCGTCATGTCGATCATGCCGCGCACGCCGCCGAAGGCCTGGAGCACGGTGTCGGCGGCCTCCTTGGAGGCGGCCCTGCGGGCGGCCTCCGCGTCCGCGGGGTCGACGGCCAGGTCGAGCTGGGCGGCGGCCTCGCCGCCGGGCTGGTTGCTCACGCTCATTCGCTCCCGTGTCCGACCGGACGCAGCTCATAGCGGGGGTTGAACAGCACGCGGCGCCCGCGTGCGTGACCGATGCGGCCGCTGGCGACCAGCCGGCGGCCGGGCTCTATCCCGGCGATCGAACGGCGGCCGAGCCAGACCACGTCCAGCGCCTCGGTACCGTCGAAGAGTTCGGCCTCCAGGGCGGGCACACCCGCCCGGGGCCGCAGCGTCACCGTGCGCAGCGTGCCCGCGACGGTGACCAGATCGCGGTCCCCGCAGCCGGCGATCGGCGTGCAGCCGGACTCCGCGGCGATCTCCTGACGCAGCTCCTCGGCGTCCAGCTCCTCGGCCGAGGAGGTCAGCCGGCTGAGCATGCGGCGGAACCGCCCCTGCGGCTGGCCGCTGCTGTTGTCACCACTCATGTCGGAAGGGTACCGGGTTCCGGCCCCCCGGCGGCAGGTCGCTCGACCGCCGGGGGCGGCCGGGGTCAGCTCTCGAACCGGTATCCCATGCCCGGCTCGGTGATGAAGTGGCGCGGGTGCGAGGGGTCGCGCTCCAGCTTGCGGCGCAGCTGGGCGAGGTAGACCCGCAGGTAGTTGGTCTCGGTGCGGTACGCCGGGCCCCACACCTCCTGCAGCAGCTGGGTCTGGCTGACCAGCCGCCCGGCGTTGCGGACCAGTACCTCCAGCAGGTGCCACTCGGTCGGGGTGAGGCGGACGTCGGCGCCGTCCCGGTTGACCTTCTTGGCCGCGAGGTCGACGGTGAAGGACTCGGTGACGACCAGCGAGTCGGCCTCCCCGGCCACCGGCTCGGCCCGCCGCACGGCGGCCCGCATCCGGGCGAGCAGCTCGTCCATGCCGAACGGCTTGGTGACGTAGTCGTCGGCGCCGGCGTCCAGGGCCTCGACCTTCTCGTCCGAGGCGTGCCGGGCCGACAGCACGATGATCGGCACCCGGGTCCAGCCGCGCAGGCCGCGGATCACCTCGACCCCGTCCATGTCGGGCAGGCCCAGGTCGAGGACGACCACGTCCGGATGGCGGGCCGCGGCCAGCTCCAGGGCGCTCGCGCCGTCATGGGCCGCGTCCACCTCGTACTTGCGGGCCTTGAGGTTGATCACCAGCGCGCGGACGATCTGCGGTTCGTCGTCCACGACGAGGACCCGGGTCATGTGCGGGCTCCGCCTTTCGGGGCTGTCTGACTTACGGACTGGGGACTGGCTCTACGACTTTCGCTGCGGCGCGCGGCCCCGGGAGGGGCACCCGGCCCGGCCGGTGCGCCGCCGGTTCTCAGGTGATCAGCTCCGGGAGCGGACCGCCACCCTCGCCGCCCGGCTCCCCCGTTTCGGGCGGCCGGTCGACCACGGGCAGGCTGACGACCATGGTGAGGCCACCGCCCGGGGTGTCCTCGGCGGTGACGGTACCGTCCATCGCCTCGACGAAACCGCGCGCCACCGCGAGTCCGAGGCCCACCCCGGCACCGCGCGGCGCGTCCCCGTACCGCTGGAACGGCGCGAAGATCTTCTCCTTCGCCTCTTCCGGCACCCCCGGGCCGCGGTCCACGATCCGCAGCTCGACCCGGGCCGGCCGCCCCGGCTGCCGCAGCTCGTCGGCCTTGACCAGCACCTTGACGCCGTCCGGGCTGTACTTGACGGCGTTCTCCACCAGGTTGGCCAGCGAGCGCTCCAGCAACCCGCCGTCGGCCCGGACCATCGGCAGCGTCTCCGGCACCTCCAGCCGGACGGACTCCAGCGGCACCCCGCCGAGCGCGAACGGCACCACCTCGTCCAGGTCGGTCTCCTGGATCAGCGGGGTGACGGTACCGGTCTGCAGACGACTCATGTCGAGCAGGTTGTTGATCAGGTGGTCCAGCCGGTCCGCCCCGGCCTCGATGCCGGCCAGCAGCTCGGCCTCGTCCTCCGGGTCCCAGTCGACGTCGGCCGAACGCAGCGAGCTCACCGAGGCCTTGATGCCCGCCAGCGGGGTGCGCAGGTCGTGCGAGACCGCCGCCAGCAGAGCCGTCCGGATCCGGTTGCCCTCGGCCTCCCGGCGGGCCTCGGCGGCCTCCCGGGCCAGCCGGCGGCGCTCCAGCACCACGGCGGCCTGCGCGGCGAACGCCCCGAGCAGGCGCCGGTCCGCCCCGGGCAGCACCCGGCCGCGCAGCACCAGCGCCAGGCTGTCGCCGACCGGGACGTCCACGTCGGCCTCCTCCGGCCGCTCCGGCGGGCGCGGGCCGGCGGTGGCCACCGGCACCCAGGGCGCGAGCGGATCGGGCCGCTCCAGCAGCGCGGCGCTCTCCTGCCCGAAGGTCTCCCGCACCTGCTCCATCAGCGCGGTGAGCACCCCGTCGCCGTTGGGCGCGCCGCGCAGCACCGTGCCGGCCAGCGCGCTGAGCGTCTGCGCCTCCGTCTGGCTGCGGGCCGCCTGCTGGGTGCGCCGGGCCGCGAGGTCCACCACCGACGCCACCGAGATGCCGACGATGGTGAATATCGCCACCGCCATGATGTTCTGCGGCTCGTTGATGGTGAAGGTGTGCAGCGGCGGGGTGAAGTAGTAGTTCAGCACCGAGGAGGCGACCAGCGCCGAGCCGATGGCCGGCAGCAGCCCGCCGACCAGCGCCGCGCACACCGTCAGCGACAGGAACAGCAGCATGTCGGTGGAGAGCCCCAGCCCGCCGATCGCGGTCAGCACGATCGCCAGCACCGGGGGGCCGACCAGCCCGATCAGCCAGCCGGCGACCGTCCGGGTACGGCCCAGGTCGGTGATCCGGCGGACCGGTATCTTGCCGCGCCGCCCGTGCCCGGCGTGCTCGTGGGTGACCATGTGGACATCGATGTCCCCGGCCTCCCGGGTCACCGTGGTGCCGACGCCCGGCCCGTACAGGTACTGCCAGGCGGGCCGCCGGCTGGTGCCCAGCACGATCTGGGTGGCGTTCACGCCCCGGGCGAAGTCCAGCAGCCCGCCGGCCGGGTCGTCGCCGAGGACCGCGTGGAAGGAACCGCCGAGGCTCTCCACCAGCACGCGCTGCTCGATCAGCGTCTGCGGCGAGCCGGAGCCCACCAGCCCGTCCGAGCGGGAGATGTGCACGGCGAGCAGCTCACCGCCGGAGACCCGGGCGGCGATCCGGGCCGCCCGGCGGATCAGCGTCGCCCCCTCGGGCCCGCCGGTCAGGCCCACCACGATCCGCTCCCGGGCCTGCCAGGTGCCCTCGATGCCCTGCTCGGCCCGGTACTTCTGGAGGTACTCGTCCACCCGGTCCGCGGTCCACAGCAGCGCCAGCTCGCGCAGCGCGGTCAGGTTGCCCGGACGGAAGTAGTTCGCGAGCGCGGCGTCGATCTTCTCCGGCGCGTACACGTTGCCGTGCGCCAGCCGCCGCCGCAGCGCCTGCGGGGACATGTCCACCAGCTCGATCTGATCCGCCCGCCGGACCACCTCGTCCGGCACGGCCTCGCGCTGGCGCACCCCGGTGATGCCCTCGACCGCGTCGCCGAGCGACTCCAGGTGCTGGACGTTGACGGTGGAGATCACGTCGATCCCGGCCGCCAGCAGTTCCTCGACGTCCTGCCAGCGCTTCTCGTTGCGGCAGCCGGGGACGTTGGTGTGGGCCAGCTCGTCCACCAGGGCCACCTGCGGGCGGCGGGCGAGGACGGCGTCCAGGTCCATCTCGGAGAAACGGGCACCGCGGTGCACCACCTGCTGGCGCAGCACCACCTCCAGCCCGGCGACCATGTCCGCGGTCCGCCGGCGGCCGTGGTCCTCCACGAACGCGACCACGACGTCCGTGCCACGCTCATGGCGCCGGTGCGCCTCGGCGAGCATGGCGTACGTCTTGCCGACCCCGGGGGCTGCCCCGAGGTAGATGCGCAGCCTGCCTCGTCCCATGAGCACCATTCTTGATCCGACCCGGCCCGGAGGACACCCCGGACACCTGTTCCCCTTGCCTTCGAGACTACGGTGTGCGACGCGATTTTCCGCTGATCAGTGCGCTGATCAGGCGGTTTTAGCGGCATATTGACGGTGGAGCAGCCACTCGGCGGGGGTTGTCCGGGAGGTTCGGAGGCACCGGAGCCGGCCTGTCGGACCCGTCCGAACCATCCGGACCACCCGGTCCGGAAATGCGAAAAGCCCCTGATCCGAATGGATCAGGGGCTTTTCTGAATAATTGTTCGGCGGCGTCCTACTCTCCCACAGGGTCCCCCCTGCAGTACCATCGGCGCTGTAAGGCTTAGCTTC
>NZ_JBSHAP010000203.1:0-10651 GCF_053611565.1 Kitasatospora sp. NPDC054795 | reverse complement strand
CACCGCCCACAGCACCGGCTGCACCACATCCACCCGCGCCAACAGCGCCTCCGAACCCAGCGCCTCCGCCAACGACCAGTCCACGTAAGGCGCCAGAGCACGCCCGCACTCCGCCATCCGCCCCGCGAACACAGCCGATTCGGCCAACAGCTCCGCGGCCATCCCCACCCACTGCGAACCCTGACCCGGGAACACCAGCACCGAACGGCCGTCGACCGGGCGACCGCCGTCCCACACTCCCGAGTCGTCGTCGGCCATCCGGCCCAGCAGGGTGTGGAGTTGGTCCCGGTCCCCGACAAGTGCCTTCCGGTACTCGAAGGCGGTGCGCGTGTGCAGGGCGGATCCGATGTCGCGCGGGTCGACCCCGGGGTTGCCGTCCAGGTGGCGGCGCAGCCGGTCGGCCTGGAGGCGCAGTGCCTGCGGGCTCTTCGCCGACAGCAGCCAGGGCACCGCCGGCAGGGGGGTGCGCTCGGCCGGCGGGCCGTCGTCCTCCAGGGGGGTGTGTTCGAGGATGGTGTGGACGTTGGTGCCGCTCAGGCCGAAGGAGGACACTCCGGCCCGGAAGGGGCGGCCGTGGGACGGCCAGGGCTGCTGCTCGGTCGCGAGGGCCAGCGCTCCGCGCGTCCAGTCGACGTGGCCGGAGGGCCTGCTGACGTGCAGGGTGCGGGGCACCTGCCCGTGGTGCATGGACAGCACCGTCTTGATGACCCCCGCCACACCCGATGCCGCCTGGGCGTGGCCGAGGTTGGACTTGAGGGAGCCGACCAGCAGGGGCCGTTCGGCGGGCCGGTCCTGGCCGTACGTGGCCAGCAGGGCCTGGGCCTCGATCGGGTCGCCGAGGGTGGTGCCGGTGCCGTGCGCCTCCACCACGTCCACCTCGGACGCCGTCAGGCCCGCGTCCGCGAGCGCCGCCCGGATCACCCGCTGCTGCGACGGACCGTTGGGGGCGGAGAGTCCGTTGCTGGCGCCGTCCTGGTTGACGGCGGAGCCGCGTACCACCGCCAGTACCGGGTGTCCGTTGCGGCGGGCGTCCGACAGCCGCTCCAGCAGCAGGACGCCGACGCCTTCGCCCATGCCCATGCCGTCCGCGTCGTCCGAGAAGGCCTTGCAGCGGCCGTCCTCGGCGAGTCCCCGTTGCCGGGAGAAGCTGATCAGGGCGCCGGGGGTCGCCATCAGGGCGACGCCGCCGACCAGGGCGAGGGAGCAGTCGCCGCCGCGCAGCGCCCGGCCGGCGTAGTGCATGGCGACGAGTGAGGAGGAGCAGGCCGTGTCGATGGTCACCGCGGGGCCTTCGAGGCCCAGGGTGTAGGCGACCCGGCCGGATACGACGCTGGGTGCGCTGCCGGTGAGCAGGTGGCCGTCTCCTTCCTCCGACTGGGCGACGACGGCCGCGTAGTCGGCGTAGTTGACGCCGGTGAACACTCCGGTGCGGCTGCCGCGCAGGGCGGCCGGGTCGATGGCGGCGCGTTCGATCGCCTCCCAGGTGGTTTCCAGGAGCAGCCGCTGCTGGGGGTCCATGGCCAGGGCTTCGCGCGGCGAGATGCCGAAGAACTCCGCGTCGAAGTCGGCAGCGTCGTGCAGGAAGCCGCCCCGCCGGGTGGTCGAGGTGCCGGGGCGGTCGGGGTCGGGGTCGTAGAGGGCTTCGATGTCCCAGCCGCGGTCGGTGGGGAAGTCCGAGACGGCGTCTCCGCCGTCGGCGAGCAGGCGCCACAGGTCTTCGGGGGTGCCGATGCCGCCGGGGAAGCGGCAGGCCATGGACACGATCGCGATCGGCTCGTCGTCGGGCGCGGGCGGGTGCGCGGCGGCGTCCGGGGCGGCGGGGTCCGGGTCGGCGGCCTGCCGGCCGAGCAGTTCGGCGCGGATCTCCCGGGCGAGCGCGGTGGACGAGGGGTGGTCGAAGATCAGGGTGGACGGCAGCCGCAGTCCGGTGGCGGTGTTGAGCCGGTTGCGGAGTTCGACTGCGGTGAGGGAGGCGAAGCCCATGTCCTGGAAGGCCGTGCCGGGCCGGATCGCATCCACCGAGGGATGGCCGAGGACGGCTGCCGCGTGGGTGCGGACCAGGTCGAGCAGCAGGCGGTGCTGTTCGGATTCGGCGAGGACGGCGAGCCGTTGGCGCAGCAGTGCGGCGGCGGGTGCCTCCGTGTCGCCGGTCGTGGCTTCCAGGGCGCGGCGGGCTTCGGGGATGCCGGTGAGCAGCGGGCTGGGGCGGGTGGAGGTGAAGACGGCGGCGAACTGCTCCCAGTCGACGTCGGCGACGGCGACGACGGTCTCGTCGTCGTCGAGTGCCTGTTGCAGGGCGTGGACCGCGAGGTCGGGGGCGATCCGGGGCAGGCCGTGCTGCTCCAGTTTGAACAGGTCGGCGTCCGCTCCGGCGATGCGGTCCTGGAAGGGGTTCTCGGCCTGCCAGATGCCCCAGTCGACGGTGGTGGCGGTGAGGCCGCGGGCCCGGCGGTGCTGGGCCAGGGCGTCGAGGTAGGCGTTGGCCGCGGCGTAGGCGCCGTGGTCGCCGCTGCCCCAGACTCCGGCGATCGAGGAGAACAGGACGAAGGCGTCGAGTTCGCGGTCGAGCAGGGCGTCGAGGTGTTCGGCGCCGGCGGCCTTGGCGGCGACGATCTGTTCGAACGCGGACATCGGTGTGCCGTCCAGAGGGGCGAGCGCGACGAACGCGGCCGCGTGGACGACCGCGGTGACCGGGTCGCCCGCCGTGTCCAGGCCGGTGAGCAGTTCCGCCACGGCCTGACGGTCCGCCAGGTCGCAGACGGGCAGGGTCAGTCGTACGCCGAGGGCGGCCATTTCCGCGGCGAGTTCGGCCGCGCCGGGTGCCTGGGGGCCGCGGCGGCCGGGCAGGACGAGGTGGGTGGCGCCGCTGCGGGCCAGCCAGCGGGCGAGGTGCGGGCCGACGGCTCCGGTGCCGCCGGTCAGCAGGACGGTGCCGCGGGGCTTCCAGTGCTTCGTACGGCCGTCGTTCCGGGGGGCGCGCCGGAGGCGGCGGGCCAGCAGGCCGGTGGGGCGCAGGGCGAGCTGGTCCTCGCGGCCGACGCCGTTCGGGCCGGTGCCGGGGGCCGTCAGTGCGGCGGCGAGGCGGGTCCTGGCGCGGGCGTCGAGGTTCGACGGCAGGTCGATGAGTCCGCCCCAGCGGGCGGACAGTTCCAGCGCGGCCACCAGTCCGGTGCCCCAGACCAGTGCCTGGCGGGGGTCGGTGACCGGGTCGTCCGGGCCCGTGGACACGGCCCCGGCGGTGGCGCACCACAGGGGTGCGGTGAGGGCGAGGTCGCCCAGGGCCTGCACCAGGGCGACGGTGAGTGCCGTCCCGGTGGGCAGGGCCGGGTGGTCGGGGTGGGGCCGGTCGTCGGCGGCCAGCAGCGACAGCACGCCTGTCGGGACGCGGTCGCCGAGGGCGGTGGCGAGCGTGTCCGCGAGGTCCGTGCGGCGGACGGCGTCGGCGGTGAGTTCGGCCGTGACGACGGTGGCGCCCGCTTCGGTGAGGGCGAGCAGCGGGCCGCGTAGCAGTGCGTCGTCGTCGTGTCCGGCGGGCAGGACGACGAGCCAGGTGCCGGCGGCGGGGGTGGCGGCCGGCGGGTCGGGCAGGGGCTGCCAGCCGATGCGGTAGCGCCAGGAGTCGATGACGCTCTCGTCGCGCCGCTGTTTGCGCCAGCCTCGCAGGGCGGGCAGGACGGGGGCCAGGGCGTCCTCGTCGACGGCGAGGTGGGCGGCGATCTCGGCCGGGGCGTCGTGGTCGACCATGTGCCAGAAGGCCGTGTCGTGCGGGTCGGCGGCGGCCGGTCCGGTGCCGGGCGCCGCCTCCGGCTCCAGCCAGTAGCGCCGCAGCTGGAAGGGGTATCCGGGCAGGGCGGTCGGGCGGGCGCCGGTGCCGGCGTACACCGCGGACCAGTCGACGGCCGCGCCGGCCACCCACAGTTCGGCGGCCGAGCGCAGCGCCCGGCGCAGTCCGCCGTCGTCGCGGCGCAGGGTGCCGACGACCACGGGCGGCTCCTCGGCGCCGGTGGCCTCGACGGTGTCCTGGAGGGCCACGGTCAGCACCGGGTGCGGCGACACCTCGACGAAGACCTCGTGGCCCTGTTCGACCAGGGAGCGGACGGCCGCCTCGAAACGGACGGTCCCGCGGAGGTTGCGGTACCAGTAGTCGGCATCCATGGCCGTGGTGTCGAGCCGGTCGCCGGTGACGGTGGAGAACAGCGGGATCCGGGCCGGGAGCGGGCGTACACCGGCCAGCGCGGCCAGCACCTCGGACCTGATCCCTTCGACCTGGGCCGAGTGCGAGGCGTAGTCCACGGGTACGGACCGGGCCCGTACGCCCTGCGCGGCGCAGTGGGCGAGCAGTTCGGCCAGGGCCCGGGTCTCGCCCGAGACCACCACGGCGGCGGGCCCGTTGACGGCGGCCACCGACAGCTTCTCGGCCCAGGGGGCGATCTCGGCGCGGACCCGGTCCTCGGGCAGGGACACCGCGACCATGCCGCCGAATCCGGCCAGCGCCCGGATGGCCCGGCTGCGCAGGGCGACGACCTTCGCCCCGTCCTCCAGGCTCAGCGCTCCCGCCACCACGGCGGCGGCGATCTCACCCTGGCTGTGCCCGACCACGGCGTCGGGCCGGACGCCCCAGGACTCCCAGTGCGCGGCCAGTGACACCATCACCGCCCACAGCACCGGCTGCACCACGTCCACCCGTTCCAGGGAGGGTGCCCCGGGCGCGCCCTCCAGGACGGCGGGGAGCCGCCAGTCGACATGGGAGGAGAGGGCGGCGTCGCAGGCGGCGAGGCGGTCCCGGAAGGCGGGGCTGGTGGCGAGCAGGTCCTGTGCCATGCCGGCCCACTGGGAGCCCTGGCCGGGGAACACCAGGGCCGTCCGTCCCTCGACGACCCGGCCGGTGCCCGCGACGACGTCGGCGGGCGTGGCCGGGGCGGTGGAGAGGTCCGTGCCCGGCCCGGACAGGGCGGCGAGGCCGTCCAGCAGTGCGGGGCGCCCGTCGCCGATCACCACGGCCCGGTGTTCGAAGGCGGACCGGGTGGTCGCCAGCGAGAACCCGGTGTCGGCCGCCCGTGCGGGCGCGTCCGTGGCGAGCCGGGCGCGCAGCCGGGCCGCCTGGTCCCCGAGCGCGGACGCGGTGCGGCCGGACAGCACCCAGGGCAGCGCGGCCCCGGGCGCGCCCGCCCCGGCTGCGGTGTCCGGGCCGTCGGTCGCTGCTTCCGGTCCGTCGGCCTGTTCCGGCTCCGGTGCCTGTTCGAGGACGACGTGCGCATTGGTGCCGCTCATGCCGAACGAGGACACCCCGGCCCGGCGCGGCCGGTCGACGGCGGGCCAGTCGCGGGCCTCGGTGAGGAGTTCGACGGCGCCCGAGGACCAGTCGGCGTGCGGGGTGGGCGCGTCCACGTGCAGGGTGCGGGGCAGGACGCCGTGCCGCAGCGCGAGCACCGTCTTGATGACCCCGGCGACCCCGGCGGCGGCCTGGGTGTGCCCGATGTTGGACTTCAGCGACCCCAGCCACAGCGGACGCCCGGCGGGCCGGTCCTGGCCGTAGGTGGCCAGCAGCGCGTCGGCCTCGATCGGGTCGCCGAGGGTGGTACCGGTGCCGTGCGCCTCCACCGCGTCCACGTCGGACGTCGTCAGCCCCGCATCCGCGAGCGCCGCCCGGATCACCCGCTGCTGGGAGGGGCCGTTGGGGGCGGTCAGGCCGTTGCTGGCACCGTCCTGGTTGATCGCCGAACCGCGCAGCACGGCCAGCACCGGGTGGCCGTTGCGGCGCGCGTCCGACAGCCGCTCCAGCAGCAGCATCCCCACGCCCTCGCCCCAGCCGGTGCCGTCCGCGGCCGCCGCGAACGGCTTGCAGCGGCCGTCGGCGGACATCGCGCCCTGCCGGCTGAACTCGACGAACACCGCCGGCAGCGCCATCACGCTGACCCCGCCGGCGAGTGCGAGCGAGCACTCCCCGGCCCGCAGGGCGCGCGCCGCGAGGTGCAGCGCCACCAGCGAGGCCGAACAGGCGGTGTCCACGGTGACGGCGGGGCCTTCGAGGCCGAGCGCGTAGGACACCCGCCCGGACATCACGCTCATCGAGTTCCCCGTCATCAGGAACCCCTGGACGGCTTCGGCGGCGCCGGGGCCCAGCGTCGCGTACCCCTGGTCGATGGCCGCGGCGTACACCCCGGTGCGGCTGCCCCGCAGGGAGAGCGGGTCGATGCCGGCCTGCTCGACGGCCTCCCAGGACGCCATCAGCAGCAGCCGCTGCTGCGGGTCCATCGCGACCGCCTCGCGGGGCGAGATGCCGAAGAACTCCGGGTCGAAGTCCGCCGCGCCGTCCAGGAACGCCCCCCGCCCGGGGACGGTGCCGCCGGACGGCCAAGCGGTCTCCCAGCCCCGGTCGCCGGGGACGGGCGCGACGGTGTCGCGGCCTTCGGCGAGCAGTTCCCACAGGTCCTCGGGGGTGCGGACACCGCCGGGGAAGCGGCAGCTCATCGCCACGATCGCGATCGGCTCGCTCGTGCGGGCCTCGGCCTCCCGGAGCCGCTGCCGGGTGTCCCGAAGGTCGATGGTCACCCGGTTGAGGTAGTCACGCATCCTCTGGTCGCTCACTGGACACCGCTGCTTTCGTCTCGGGCCGCTCGGCTCTCGTCTCGGACTGCGCGGGACGCGCAGGGTGCGCAGGGTGCGCGGAACGGTGCCCTGGTCATGCGGATCCCAGCTGCCGGTCGATGTAGTCGAACATCTCGTCGTCGCTGGCCGCCTCGATCAGGTCGGGGGCCAGGTCGTCCGCGTCGCCCGTGGGGCGGGCGGTGGTGTCCGCTGTCCGGCCGGGCAGCGGGCGGGACAGCACTTCCCGTATCCGGGCGGCGAGTTCGTCGCTGACGCCGTCCGGCGGCAGGGCTTCGAGCAGGGTCTCCAGGGTGTCGAGCCCGGCCCGGACCGCCGCGTCGCCGGTCGGGCGGGCGGCGGTGACCCGCTCGGCGAGGTGGCGTGCCAGTGCCTCCGGGGTGGGGTGGTCGAAGACCAGCGCGGCCGGCAGCCGCAGCCCGGTCGAGGACACCAGCCGGTTGCGCAGTTCGACCCCGGTGAGGGAGTCGAAGCCGACCTCCTTGAACGGGCGGGCCGGGCGGATCAGGTTCGGCGAACTGTGGCCGAGCACCGCCGCCGCGTTGCCGCGCACCAGGTCGAGCAGGGTCCGGTGCAGCTCGGCCTCGGGCAGCTCGGCGAGCTGCTGCGCCATCGAGCGGGCCGGTGCCGCGGCGGAGGCGGCGGCAGTACGGGCGGGGCGGGCCAGGCCGCGGAGCACGGCGGGCAGCCGGTCGTCCGCCCGCAGCACGGACGGGGCGATCCTGGCCGCGAGCCGGTAGGCGTACGGGGAGTCCAGCGCCGCGTCGAACAGGGCGAGGCCCTCCGCCGAGGTCAGCGCGCCCGCCCCGGCGCCCCGACCCGCGGTGACCGCGGCCGTCATCCCGCTGCGCTCCTCCCACAGGCCCCAGCCGATGGACAGGCCGGGCAGCCCCTCGGCCCGGCGTTCGGCGGCGAGGGCGTCGAGGACCGCGTTGGCGGCGGCGTAGTTCGCCTGCCCGGCCGCGCCGAACTGGGCGGCGCCCGAGGAGAACAGGACCAGCGCCGCGAGGTCGAGGTCCCGGGTGAGTTCGTGCAGGGCCAGCGCCGCGTCCGCCTTGGGCCGCAGGACGCGGTCGAGCCGGTCCGGCGTCAGCCCGGCGATCGTGGCGTCGTCCAGGACACCGGCCGCGTGGACGACGGCGGTCAGCGGGTGCGCGGCAGGCACCGACCCGAGCAGGGCGGTGAGTGCGGCGCGGTCGGCGACGTCGCAGGCGGCGACGGTCACCGACGCCCCGAGTCCGGTCAGTTCCCGCACCAGCTCCGGCATTCCGTCGGCGGATCCGCCCCGGCGGCCCGCCAGCAGCAGGTGCCGGGCGCCGTGCGCGACGACCAGGTGCCGGGCAAGGAGCCGTCCCAGGGTGCCGGTGGCCCCCGTGACCAGGACGGTCCCTTCGGGGTCCGGCGCAGCGGGCAGCAGCAGGACGTTCTTGCCGACGCCCCGGGCCTGGCTGAGCGAGCGCAGGGCGGCCGGGGCCTGCCGGACGTCCCAGCCGGTGACGGGCAGGGGACTCAGCACTCCCTGCTCGAACAGGTCCAGGACGTCGGCGAGCATCTCGCCGATCCGCTCCGGACCGGCCTCCATCAGGTCGAACGCCCGGTAGCGCACCCCGGGGTGCTGCCGGGCGACCGTCCCGGGGTCGCGGACGTCGGTCTTGCCCATCTCCACGAACCGGCCGCCGTTCGGCAGCAGCCGCAGACCGGCGTCGACGAACTCCCGCGCCAGGCTGTCGAGTACGACGTCGACGCCCCGCCCGCCGGTGGCCGTCAGGAACTTCTCGGCGAAGTCGGTGGTACGGGTCGAGGCGATGTGCTCGGTGTCCAGTCCGCCGGCCTTCAGGACGTCCCACTTGGCGGGCGAGGCGGTCGCGAACACCCGCGCACCGGCGTGCCGGGCGAGCTGTACCGCCGCCATGCCGACACCGCCGGCCGCGGCGTGGACCAGGACCGATTCGCCGCGCCGCAGTCCGCCGAGATCGAACAGACCGTAGTAGGCGGTGAGGAACACCACCGGCACGGATGCGGCGCGGGCGAAGGACCAGCCCGCCGGTATCCGGGCGACGGTGCGGCGGTCGGCGACGGCGGTCGGGCCGAACGCGCCCCCGAAGATCCCCATCACCCGGTCCCCGGGCACCAGGTCGTCGACACCCGGGCCGACCTCGATGACGGTTCCGGCGCCCTCGCTGCCCAGGCCCTGCTGGTCGGGGTCGGGGTCCAGGCCGAGCGCGGCGATGACGTCGTGGAAGTTCAGCCCGGCGGCGCGCACCGCGATCCGCACCTCGCCCTTGCCCAGCGGGGCGAGGGCCGCGGGCGCGGGCTCCGCCGCGATGTCCTCCACGGAGCCCCGGCCGTCGGTGGTGAGCCGCCAGGCCGCGCCGTCCGGCAGGGACAGCGTGCCGTCCGGCCGTCCGCCGCGGACCAGCCGCGGCAGCAGCGGCGGGCCGGTCCGCAACGCCAGCTCGGGTTCCCCGGCGGCGAGCGCCGCAGGCAGGGCGTCCGCCGGCTCGCCCGTCCCGGCCTCGTCGACGAGGACGAAGCGCCCGGGGTGCTCGGCCCGCGCGCTGCGCACCAGGCCCCACAGGGCGGCCTGGGCGGGATCGACGGGACGGTCGAGCGGTCCGGTACGGACCGCGTCCCTGGTGAGCAGGGCCAGCCTGGCCTCGGCGAACCGCTCGTCGGCCAGCCACTGCTGCACCAGGGCCAGGCCCCGGTGCGCGGTGACGCGGACCCGGTCGGCGGGGTCGGGCAGGTCGGCGGTGGCGACGGCCGCCACGATCACCTCGGGGAGGGCGGCGCCCGCTTCGAGCGCGGCTCCCAGGGCGTCGAGGTCCTGCCACGACACCGCGCCGGGGACGGTGCCGCCGAGGGCGGCCCAGGTGGGCACGGCACTGTCGGCCGGGTCGGTGCCCGGGGTCCAGTCGAGGCGGTACAGCAGGTCGGCGTGGGCGGTCGCGGAGAGCGGCCCGCCCGCGGCCGGGGGCCGCAGCAGCAGGCCCTCCACGCCGAGCACCTGCCGTCCCGACAGATCGTGGGCGTGCAGGGTCACGGAGTCCGGCGCGCCGGCGGCGAGCCGCACCCGCAGCGTGGTGGCCCCGGTGATCCCGCCGGTCACACCGTTCCAGCTGAAGGGCAACCGGGCCCCGCCGTCCTGGTCGGGCAGCAGTGCGGCGATCTGGAGGGCCGCGTCCAGCAGCGCGGGGTGCAGCACGCACCCGGCGGCGTCGGCGTGCTGCGACTCCGGCAGCACCACCTCGGCGAACACCTCGCCGTCGCGGAGCCACGCGGCACGGATACCGCGGAAGGCGGGGCCGTAGTGGTAGCCGGCCTCGGCGAAGCGCTCGTAGAGGTCGCCGGTGTCCACGGGTTCGGCACCGGACGGCGGCCAGCTCAGCAGACCGGCCGAAGCTCCGGCCGGATCCCCGGCAGGCCCGGGCACCAGGGTGCCGGTGGCGTGCTCCGTCCAGGGCGCGTCGGCGTCCCGGGTCGTGCGGGCGAACACGCTGAGCCTCCGCCGACCGTCGCCGTCGGGCGCGGCGAACCGGAGCTGCAGGTGGACGGCACCCTCGTCCGGGAGCACGAGGGCCGATCCGAGGGTGAGTTCCTCGACCACCGGGCAGTCCGCCTCGGCCCCGGCGCGCAGCGCGAGTTCGAGGAAGGCCGTGCCGGGGAGGAGGACGACGCCCGACACCGCGTGATCGGCGAGCCAGGGGTGGGTACGCAGCGAGATCCGGCCGCTGAGCAGCAGCTCGTCGGAGTCCGCGACCTGCGTCACCGCACCGAGCAGCGGGTGCCCGGTCGTGGCGAGACCCGCCGAGGCGACGTCCCAGCTCGTGGTCGGGACGTCGAGCCAGTAGCGGCTGCGCTGGAAGGCGTACGTCGGCACCTCGACCCGCCGCGCCCCCGGGAACGCACCCGACCAGTCCACCCCCAGCCCGCACTCCCAGGCACGGCCCACCGCACGCAACACCTGCGCCGGGCCGCCCTCCCCACGACGCAAGGTCCCCAGCACCACGGCCTCCACACCCGCGGCCTCCACCGACTCCCCCAC
>NZ_JBSHAP010000202.1:0-11118 GCF_053611565.1 Kitasatospora sp. NPDC054795 | reverse complement strand
GGACGCGCCACCCGCGCCCCGGCCGCGGACCGGGCCGGGCACCCGCCGCGGACCAGCACCCACCCGCGCCACCTCGGGACACCACCATGCCGACACCACGACGCCGATCGGCAGCCCCCGGGCCCGCCCTGGGCCTGTGGGCGCTGCACGACCTCCACCTGCGCCACTACCTCGACTACGCCGAACTGCTCCTGCCGCCCGCCGCCGCGCCCCTGGCCGTCCGCTCCGCCTTCGAGGAACTCGGCGGCCACTGGCTCGACGCCCTGTCCACCGCCAGCCCGGCCGCCTGCGCCTGGCAGGCGGTGCGCCGCCGGGTCTGCACCCTGGCCGGCCCCCGGCCGCTGGGCCCGGTCGCCCACCTCACCGCCGCCCAGCAGGACGTCCTGCTGCTGCATCTGGTCCTCGACCTGTCCGCCGCCGAGATCGCCGCGCTCACCGGCACCGAACCCGCCGCCGTCCACGTCCAGCTCCGCTCCCTGGCCGCCGCCGCCCGCCGCTGACCGGGCCGGTGCCGGCCGCCGCTCGCCGAGAGCCCGTCAGGGGGCGGTCGGGGTGGGGGCGGCCCGGTGCGGGCTACGGGGCCGGCGGGTAGCCGCGGGCGTGGACGAGGTCGCGGGTGAGGCGGGTGAAGGCGCGGGCGGCGGCGCTGCGGTAGGCGCCCTCGCGGTGCAGGAGGGTGACGGTGCGGGTGGGCAGGGGAGGGTCGAGGGGGACGGGGGCGAGGTGGGGGTGGTCGTGGGCGAGGGCGTCGGGCAGGACGGTGGCCAGGCCGGTGCGTCGGACGATCTCGGTGAGGGCCTGGACGGAGTTGGCCTCGACCGCGATGCGCGGGGCGGCCCGGTGGCGGGCGAAGTAGCCGTCGATGTGGGCCCGGGTGGCGAAGTCGCCGCTGAGCAGGGCGAGTTGTTCGTCCTTGAGGGCGTGGACCGGTAGCGGGCCGGGCAGCGTCCGGGCGCGCGAGGTGCCGGTGACGAGGCTGAGGGTCTCGGTGAACAGCGCGGTGGCGGTGACGCCGGGCGGGTGGGTGTCGGCGAAGGCGATGCCGAGGTCGAGGTCGTCGGCGAGCAGCGCGGCCTCGATGCGGTCCTGGGTGGTCTCGGTCAGGGTGAGGCCGACGCCGGGGTGGCGGGCGTGGAGCTCGGCGGTGAGCGGGCCGACCAGGTAGGCGGTGAAGGTGGGGGTGACGCCCAGGCGCAGGTGGCCGCGGGAGAGGTCCTGGACGTCGTGGACGGCGCGTTCGGCGGCGGCCAGGTCGCGCAGCGCGCGCCGGGCGTGGTCGGTGTAGACGGCGCCGGCGTCGGTGAGCCGCACGGTGCGGCCGGTGCGGTCCAGCAGCTGCACGCCCAGGGTCTTCTCCAGCTGCCTGATCTGCTGGGAGAGCGTGGGCTGGGAGATGTGCAGCTCCTCGGCGGCGCGGGTGAAGTTGCCGTGTTCGGCGACGGCGAGCAGATAGCGCAGGTGACGCAGTTCGGGGGCGGCCATGGAACAGACTATAGATGCGACCAATGGGTTCCATGCCCAACAGCTCTTGGACGCTATAGGCACAGGTCATGCATGGTGGATCTCACCGGCCCACCGGGGCCGGCCACCACCCGAAGGGAGTGACCAGTGCAGGACCTCACCGACGGCGTCGCCCGTTTCCAGCGGGACGTCTTCCCGGCCAAGGCGGAACTCTTCGCCCACCTGGCCACGCACCACGCCCCGCACACCCTGTTCATCGGCTGCTCCGACGCCCGCGTCGTCCCCGAGCTGATCACCGGCACCGAGCCGGGCGACCTGTTCGTCATCCGCACCGCCGGCAACCTGGTGCCCGCCCACACACCCGAGGCCGACGGCGTCGCGGCCAGCATCGAGTACGCCGTCGCCGCACTCGGCGTGCGGGACATCGTCGTCTGCGGCCACTCCGCCTGCGGCGCGATGACCGCCCTCGCCGAGGGCCACGACCTCAGCGCCGCCCCCGCGGTCGCCACCTGGCTGCGCCACGCCGACGCCTCCGTGGCCCGCACCTCCGCCGACGGCGACGTCCCCGCGCTGGTCCGCCAGAACGTGCTCGCCCAGCTGGCGAACCTGACCACCCACCCCTCGGTCGCCCGCGCCCTCGCCGGGGGCGGGGTCGCCCTGCACGGCTGGGTCTACGACATCCCCACCGGCCGCGTCGAGGTCCTCGGCGCCGGCGCCCCCGCGCTCGCCGCCTGATCGCCCCACCCCCCCGTACCCCCTCGCGTCGCCCCCGTCCCCGGGTGACGTGGACCCCCGCAGAGAGAAGGACAACCGCCATGGTGCACGCCCAGTTCAACCAGAGCGCCCGCGAGGCGCTGGCCGACGCCGCCGTCGACGCCAAGATCCGCAAGAACCTCTCCTGGAAGCGGATCGCCGAGGCCTCCGGCCTGTCGGTGGCCTTCACCACCGCCGCCGTCCTCGGCCAGCACCCGTTGCCGGAGGAGTCCGCGAAGGCCGTGGCCGAACTGCTCGGCCTGGACGAGGACGCGGCACTGCTGCTGCAGACCGTCCCGCTCCGCGGCTCGATGCCCAACCGCATCCCCACCGACCCGACGATGTACCGCTTCTACGAGATGCTCCAGGTCTACGGCACGACCCTCAAGGCCCTGGTGCACGAGGAGTTCGGCGACGGCATCATCTCCGCGATCAACTTCAGGCTCGACGTGCGGAAGGTCGCCGACCCCGAGGGCGGCGAGCGCGCGATCATCACCCTGGACGGCAAGTACCTGCCGACCAAGCCCTTCTGACCGGCCCCTTGCGGCCGAGCCCTGCCGATCGGGAGGCGGGCCGGGACCCCCGGCCCGCCCCTCCCGCCCCTTACCCCGCCCCTTACCCCCGCTCCCGCCCCGGAGGCCCTGATGGACTTCGTCCAGCGCACCATCGACATCGCCCGCCAGAACGTCACCGAGGGCGGGCGCCCGTTCGCGACCGTCATCGTCAAGGACGGCGAGATCCTCGCGGAGAGCCCCAACAGGGTCGCCCAGACCGGCGACCCCACCGCCCACGCGGAGATCCTCGCCATCCGCGAGGCCTGCACCAGGCTCGGCACCGAGCACCTGACCGGCACCACCGTCTACGTGCTCGCCCACCCCTGCCCGATGTGCCTGGGCTCGCTCTACTACTGCTCGCCCGACGAGGTCGTCTTCCTCACCACCCGAGACGCCTACGAGCCCCACTACGTCGACGACCGCACGTACTTCGAACTGGGCACCTTCTACGACGAGTTCGCCAAGCCGTGGCAGGAGCGCAGGCTGCCGATGCGCCACGAGCCGCGCGAGGACGCCGTCGAGGTGTACCGCCTCTGGCAGGAGCGCAACGGCGGCGAGCGCCGCGTGGCGGGCGCCCCGCGCCCCCAGGGCTCCGAGCGGGACTAGCATCGAGCCGTGATCGTATGGCTCAACGGCACCCACGGCGCGGGCAAGACGACGACCGGCGCACTCCTGCCGCCACTGATTCCGGATGCGCGGGTGTTCGACGCCGAGAAGGTCGGCGAGACCCTCATGGACATCACGCCGGGGCTGCCCCGGACGGACAACTTCCAGCACTGGCCGCCGTGGCGGCAGCTCGTGGTCGAGACCGCCCACCGGGTGCTCGACTACACCGGCGGCACCCTGGTGATGCCCATGACCGTCCTGGTCGAGCGGTACTGGCGGGAGATCAGTGCGGGCCTGGCCCAACGTGCCATCCCGGTACGGCACTTCGTCCTCCACGCCGACCAGGAGACCCTCCGCGGACGGATCGAGGGGGACACCGTCCTCGGCCCCTCCTCCTTCCGCCTCAGGCACCTCGAACCCTACGCCGAGGCGGCCCGCACCTGGCTGCACGCCGAGGCCGAGGTCCTCGACACCACCCGCCTCACGCCCGCCCAGGCCGCCCTACGGATCGCGGCGGCCGTCACGCGCTGAGGCCCCACCCGCCCCGCGAACAGGCGTAGCCGGCACCGGAGAACGACCCGTCCGGACCGTCCCGGGCCCGAGGTCCCGGTTCCGGTCAGGGCCCGAGGTCCCGGCCGGGCGTCCGGCGACATGGGGACAACCGCCCTCGGGCGGGGTCTCAACCTGGTAGGTTCCCCGCGGAAGTTCAGCAGGGCGGTCGGCAGGGCGTGAGGCGATCGGCGTACCGTGTCGGCCGTCGGCCGCCGACCGCAGGCCAGTCGCTGGGGGGCGAATGCGATCGGGTGAGGTGCTGAACGGCCGCTAC
Source organism: Kitasatospora sp. NPDC054795 (assembly GCF_053611565.1). NCBI lineage: Bacteria > Bacillati > Actinomycetota > Actinomycetes > Kitasatosporales > Streptomycetaceae > Kitasatospora > Kitasatospora sp. NPDC054795. The sequence continues at coordinate 6,918 of NZ_JBSHAP010000202.1, read as the reverse complement.
CGGCTGGAGAAGCGGCTGGGCGCGGGTGGGTTCGGTGTGGTCTGGAGAGCCTTCGACCCCCAGGTTCAGCGGGCCGTGGCCGTCAAGGTCGGGGTGCCCCGCTCGGTGGTCGACGGTCTGCGGATGACGCGTGAGGCCAGGTTCAACGGCAACCTTCCGCATCCGCACATAGCGACCGTGTTCGACTTCGGCGAGGCCGACCGTGACGGTGAGCGCATCCTCTACCTGGTCATGGAACTCATCGACGGCGAGTCCCTGTCCGCGGTCCTCTCGCGGGGGCTCCCACCGCTGGAATCCGCCCTGGAGTGGGCCGCCCAGATCTGCAGCGCGCTGGCCGCTGCCCACGACGCGGGCGTGATCCACCGGGACATCAAACCCGCGAACGTCATGATCACCCGAGCCGGCACGGTCAAGGTGCTGGACTTCGGAATAGCCCGCCACCGGGCCGGAGTCACCCGGCTGACCGATGAGGGCACCATCATCGGCTCACTGCCGTACATGGCCCCGGAACGCTGGACGAACAAGGACGTCGACGGGCGGGCCGACCTTTACGCGCTGGGCTGTGTGCTGCTGGAACTGAGCACCGGCACCCTGCCGTTCCACGGCGAGGAGTGGCAGGAGCTGTACGTCCAGCACGCGACAGCCGAGCCTCCGGCCCCGAGTTCCCTGCAGCCGGGTCTGCCGGCCGCCCTGGACGGGCTGGTGCGGGAACTGCTCGCCAAGGATCCCGCCGACCGGCCGGGCGGCGCACGGCAGGTGGAGCACCGCCTGCGTGCCATCCTCGACGACGCCGCCGCGCGTACCCGCGGGGCGACACAACGGGACGGACAGGGCCCGCGGGCCGTTCGGACCGCAGAACCCCGGGCCCCTCGGGCCCCTCGACGCAGAGCGCTCGCGGGTGCCGCGGCCGTCGCCGCCGTCGCGGCGAGTCTGCTCGCGGTGGGCGTCTGGCAGTTCCTCCCGTCCGCCGTCGGCAGGAACGTCGGGCCCGGACCGGAGCAGCCGTCCGGAAGCGGCGGCATCCCGGCCGCGGCCGGGTCCCCAGCCGTTCAGTCGAGCTCCCCGATCCCCACACCCACTCCCACACCCACGTCCACTCCCACACCCACTCCCTCGCCGACCCCCACGCCGACCCCGAGCGCAGCGCCCGCGCCGGAACCGTCCTCCCTCCCGCCCGCGCCGCGACCGTCGGACCCGGGGGCCACCAGCCCGGTGGCCCCCACCGCTGCGCCGAAGCCGCCTTCACCGCCGACCGGCTGGTTGCGGTTCACCAACGCGGCCACCCGGATGTGCCTGTCCGTACCCGACGGGAGCAGACAGGCGGCCGAGGGCCTGGTGCAGGAGGACTGCGGGCGCGGGCCGGAGCAGTTCTGGCAGCTCACCGCGGAGGGGCAGGGCGGCGCCGGCCCGCTCTACTCGATCCGCAACGGCAACAGCGGCCTGTGTCTGTCGGTCGACGCCGCGCACAAGGAGGTGGGGGCGGTGATCACCCAGTATCCCTGCGGTGACGAGAGCCACCACCTCTTCCCCGACCAGTACTGGACGCTCCACTACGACCCCACCTACTACGCCTGGCAGTTGATCAGCAACAACAGCGACAAGTGCGCGGCGGTCAGGCAGGCCGGTGGCCAGCGGGAACAGGCCCTCCAACTGACCTGCGGCAGCGACGCCTGGCTTCTGTGGCGGACCTGACGGGGCCGGCCACGGGCCCCCGGGACGGCGGGCCGCAAGGGACGGTGCGGCGGGCCCCGCGGGGCCTTGGACCGCGGCGCAGGCCAGGGCACGTCCCGGGCGCTGACAGCCCCGCCGTTGAGCCGGGGGCCGGGTCGGGGCCGTAGACGTGGAAGGGGCGCCCTCTGCCGGAGCGGGCGCCGCGGCGTCAGGAGGCAGGCGTGCTCAGGTTCCACGGAGCATGGCGGATCACCGTCGTCGGCAGGAGCGCCGACTTCGACCAGCGGGCCGTCGTGCGCGGCGCGTACGGGCTGCGGGTGCTGTCCGGGCGGGTCGGCGCGACCATCGAGGTGGACGAGGAGAGCTGGACGCTGTCCCTGGAACACCACCTGTGGGGCCGCAGCTGGCAGCCCAACCTGCGCACCACCCCCGGACCGGTCACCGAGCACGACGGCCTGCGCAGCCAGTTGTTCACCAGCAACGACTGCCACTGGCCGGGCAAACCGCTCGACTACGTCAACTTCGTGCTGCGTCTGGACCAGGCCGTCGCCCCGGCCGTCACCCAGGCCGTCACCCGGACCGCGGCGCCGGTGCGCGCCGCCCGTCCGCTGGAGGCGCCGATCGCCGCGCCCGTCCAGGCCGTGCGCACCTCCTCCTCGGGCTGGCCCGCGACCGGGCCGGCGACCGGGCCCGAGCGCGAACGCGAGCGCGGCACCGCCCCCGAGCGCGGCACCGCCCCCGCGTCGCCGTCGGTGTCGCCGAGGGAGAGCGGGCGGCCCGCCTGGTAGCCCGACGGCGCGAGCGGGGGATACCCCCAGGTCACGGTGGCCCGCTGGCCGGGTGTTCCGGCGGGCCGGCGCCGGGTTGGCTGGAGCCGTCAGCACCAGCCGAACCGAAAGGCCGTCACCCGTGACCTTCCGCAAGACCGTCCGCACCGCCGCCCGTACGACCGCCCGTACGACCGCCCCCGAGCCCGCCCGTCGCCGCACCGCCGCCCGGGCCGCCGCCGTCACCGCCCTGGCCGCCGCGCTCGGCGCCACCGTCATGAGCACGAGCGCCTCGGCCATCGTCAACGGCCGCGACTCCACCGAGCGCTACCCCTTCATGGCCACCCTCCCGCTGAGCGCCGAGCAACTCGCCGACGGAGCCTGCGGCGCCACCCTGATCGACCGCCAGTGGGTGCTGACAGCCGCCCACTGCGTGGTCGGCACCGAGGACACCGGCGTCACCCTCAAGGGCACCGTGCGCATCGGCAGCGCCCACCGCGACAGCGGCGGCACCGTGCGCAGGGTCGACCGCGTCGTCGTCCACCCCGGCTTCGAGTTCGGCGACGGCGCCACCCGCCCCAACCGGAACGACCTGGCCCTGGTCCGCCTGGACCGCCCCACCCCCCAGCAGCCCGTCCGCATCGCCGAACACCCCGGCAGCCCCGGCACCCCCACCCGGCTGCTCGGCTTCGGCACCGTCGTCGACACCACCGACTACCAGCGGATGGTCTTCCCCGACCGCCTCCAGGAACTGCCCACCCGCATCGGCGCCACCACCGACTGCGCCCCCGGCTGGGCCGACCCCACCCGCCTGTGCACGCTCAGCCAGGTGCCCCGGGCCATGGCCTGCTTCGGAGACTCCGGCGGCCCCCAGATCCAGCGCGGCCGCGGCGGCCGCTGGGAACTCGTCGGCACCACCTCCGGCCCCGGCGCCCCCGGCGTGCCCTGCGCGGGCGGCCCCGGCCTGTACACCGACGTGCCCGCCTACGCCCCCTGGATCAGCGGCACCCTCGCGGCCGGCTGACACCCCGACCCCACCGCGCGGCTAAAGTCCCAGGTGAGAACCGTCGCGCCCGAGGAGAGCCCGCCATGCCGACCGACCCCGCCGCCACCGCGATCCCCGCCCCCGCCGCCGCGCGCCCGCACCCCGCGCGCCTCGGCCTGGGCACGGCGGCCGTCGGCCGGCCCGGCTACATCAACCTCGGGCGCGACGCCGACCTGCCCGCCGAACGCACCGTCGACGCCCTGCGCGAACGCACCCACACCCTGCTCGACGCCGCGTACGCCGCCGGCGTGCGCTACCTCGACACCGCCCGCTCCTACGGCCGCGCCGAGGAGTTCCTCGGCCAGTGGCTCGCCGAACACCCCGAGGCCGCGGCCGAGGTGACGGTCGGCAGCAAATGGGGCTACACCTACACCGCCGACTGGCAGACCGACGGAGTCGCCGCGCACGAGGTCAAGGAGCACTCCACCACCGTCTACGACCGCCAGATCCACGAGACCCGCACCCTGCTCGGCGACCACCTCGACGTCTACCTCGTCCACTCCGTCACCCCCGACAGCCCCGCCCTCACCGACCCCGCCCTGCACCGGCGCCTCGCCGACCTCGCCGCCGAAGGCGTCCGGGTGGGCCTGTCCACCAGCGGCCCCGCCCAGGCCGACACCATCCGCCGCGCCCTCGCCGTCACCGCGGACGGCCGACCGCTGTTCACCGCCGTCCAGGCCACCTGGAACCTGCTGGAGACCTCCGCCGCCTCCGCCCTCGCCGAAGCCCACGCGGCCGGATGGCTCGTCGTCGTCAAGGAGGGCATGGCCAACGGCCGCCTCGCCGGCCGCAACGCCACCGGCCCCGACACCGCCCCGCTGCGCACCCTCGCCGACCGCACCGCCGCCACCCCCGACGCCCTCGCCCTCGCCGCGGCCACCGCCCAGCCCTGGGCCGACATCGTCCTGTCCGGCGCCGCCACCCCCGGCCAGCTCGCCTCCAACCTCGCCGCCACCGGCCTCCGCCCGACCCCCGAGGACCTCGCCGCCCTCGGCGCCATGGCCGAGCCGGCCGGGGCGTACTGGCGTACGCGGGCGGGACTGCCCTGGTCCTGAGGCGTTGCGGGCGGGGCCGCCGCGCGAGAAGTCGGCGGGGCCGACTTCTCGCGCCCCCGCCCGTTGTCGGTGCCCGCCCCTACGGTGAGCCGCATGACCGAGCACCTGGACCTCGTCGCCGCCCTCGCCGCCCTGCAGGTCGACCTGCCCGTCGACCTGCCGCCCGGCCGTACGGTCACCGCGGACGACGGGCCCGAGCCGCTGCTGTGGATCAGCGACGCCCCCGCCCCCGCCGGGCTCTGGCGCCGGCTGCACCGCGCCCACCCGCGGACCGGGCTGTGGCCGCTGCTGCTCACCCCGCTGGACCCCGCCGGCCCCGACTACCGGCCCTGGCTGTCCGGCGAGCTGTACCCGGTCGACGCCGCCGTACCCGACCTCTACGACCCGGCCGCCCTGCTGGCCACCTGGTGGAAGCAGGTCGACGAGGACGAGGACGGGGAGGTGAGCGAGGACGCCGAGATCCTGGACGAAGCCCTCGCCCCCTACGGCCGCACCTGGCCCGGCCCCGCCCCCGCCGCCACCGTCCCCGACGGCGCCGCCGGCACCGAGGCCCGGGAGCTGGCCGAGGTGCTGCGGTCCGTCAAGGACGTCCGCCTCGGCCTGGTGCGGGCCGACAGCGGCGCCCAGGCCCTCGCGGTGTGCGGCTGGAGCGGCCCCACGAACCACGACGACATCGCCAGGATCGCCACCGTGCTCGCCGACTGGGAACGCCGCTTCGGCGCCCAGATCGTCGAAGTCGGCTTCGACACCCTGGAGTTGAGCGTCCCCGTGCCGCCCGCCACGCTCGCCGAGGCGCTCCCGCTGGCCGCCGAGCACACCGCCTTCTGCCCCGACCTGGTCTTCCAGGGAACCGGCAGCCTCACCGAGTACGCCGAGGGGCTGGTGGGCGCCCACCAGTGGTCCTTCTGGTGGGACTGACCCTGACCTGATCCGGGGCCGGGGCCGAGCGCGCCGACCCGCCCGGCGCCCGCCGGCCACCCGTGTGGCATGCTGCGCCGGGCCGCGAATCGGGCCCGAGCACCGCCCACCGCACGGACACCCGTCCCCGGCCCCCGAGGAGCACCCCCTGAACACCGCCTGCGCCGAAGCCCTGTCCGCAGGCCTGCTGGTACTCGTCCTGGTCTGCGCCGTCGCCCGCCCCTGGGGCTGGCCGGAGGCCGCCGCCGCGGTGCCGGCCGCCGCCCTGCTGGTGGCGACCGGCGCCGTCCCGCTGGAGCACGCCACAGCCGAGGCCGCCCGCCTCGGACCGGTGATCGGCTTCCTCGCCGCCGTCCTGGTCCTGGCCAAGCTCTGCGACGACGAGGGGCTGTTCCGCGCCTGCGGGGCCTGGATGGCACGCAGCGCCGCCGGCCGCCCTCGCCGACTGCTGGTCCAGGTGTTCACCGTCGCCTCCCTGGTCACCGCAGTGCTCAGCCTGGACGCCACCGTCGTACTCCTCACCCCCGTCGTCCTCGCCACCGCCGCCCGCCTGGGCACCCGGCCCGGGCCGCACCTGTACGCCTGCGCCCACCTGTCGAACACGGCCTCGCTGCTGCTGCCGGTCTCCAACCTGACCAACCTGCTCGCCTTCACCGCCAGCGGCCTGAGCTTCGGCCGCTTCGCCGCCCTGATGACACTGCCGTGGCTGGCGGCGGTCGGCGTCGAGTACCTGGTGCTGCGCCGCTTCTTCGCCGCCGACCTGGACGCCGCCCCCACCGCGGCGCCCGAGACCGGACCGGCCCCCGCCATGCCGCTGTTCGCCCTGGCCACCGTCGGCTGCACGCTCGCCGGGTTCGTCCTCGCCTCCGCACTGGACGTCGACCCGGCCTGGGCGGCGGCCGCCGGCGCCACCGTCCTGGCCGCGCGCGCCCTGGCCCGCGGCCACGCCACCCCCGCGACGGTGGTGCGCTCGGCCGCCCTGCCGTTCCTGGCGTTCGTCCTCGCCCTGGGCATCGTGGTGCGCGCGGTCGTCGACAACGGCCTGGCCGCCGGCCTGGCCCACCTCGTCCCCGACGGCACCGCCCTGCCCGCCCTGCTCGCCACCGCCGCCCTGGCCGCCGTCCTCGCCAACGTCATCAACAACCTGCCCGCCACCCTCGCCCTGGTGCCGCTGGCCGCCCCGGCCGGGCCCGGCGCCGTCCTCGCGGTCCTGCTCGGGGTGAACATCGGCCCCAACCTCAGCTACGCCGGCTCGCTGGCCACCCTGCTGTGGCGCGGCATCGTCCGCGACCGCGGACTGCCGGTGGAGCTGCGCGAGTTCACCCGCCTGGGCCTGCTCGCCGTCCCCGCCACCCTCACGGCCGCCGTCCTGGCCCTGTGGGCCTCGCTGCGCCTGATCGGGCCCTGAGCGGGTCGACCGGGGCCTGATCGGGCCCTGACCGGGGCCGGCGCCCGTCGCCGC
>NZ_JBSHAP010000201.1:0-11348 GCF_053611565.1 Kitasatospora sp. NPDC054795 | reverse complement strand
GTGGTCGCCGCGCCACCCTGTACGGTCAGCCGGGAGGTACCGCTGACCGCCGCCGCGATCAGCTCCGACAGCAGCGACTTGGCGGTGCCCGGCTCACCGACCAGCAGCAGGCCGCGGTTGGTGGCCAGGGTCACCAACGCGCGCTCGACCAGCGCCGGATCGCCGACGAACTTGCGGTCGATGCCGGCCGTCTCGTCGCCGACGATGAACCGGCGGGCGGCGCGCAGGCTCAGCTCCCAGCCCGGCGGGCGCGGGTCGCGGTCCTCGGCGCGCAGCGCCGCCAGCTCCCCGGCGTACCGGATCTCGGCGGGCGGACGCTGGAGCTGCTCCTCGGCGGCGGTGGTCATGGCGGCCCTCCCGGGGTGGTTCGCGTGGCTGTCGGTGAGGTGGTGCGCCGTCACGGCGTGGTCGGCCCGGTCAGCTCGGTCAGGTCGGCGATCACCTCGGAGGCGATCACCGGGTCGAGCTCGGCGAAGGTCGGGAAGGTCCGGTCACGCCTCCAGTAGTCGCCCGGGCGGGTGTCGAGCCACACCGTCTCCACCTGCTGCTCGGGATACACGTCGTGCATGCCGACCGCGATGCCGTGCTCCGGTGCGAGCACCACGTAGCGGTCCGGCCCGACCCGGCGGGACAGCCAGCGCTCCACGCCCGCGTCCTGCGGCTCGCCGCGCTGCCAGCCGCGCCGCTCCATGCCGACCAGCCGGGTGGTGGGCAGCACCGGACCGTTCTCGAAGCGGGTCAGGCGGTGACCCGCCCGCTCCTCGTCGCTCAGCGCGTACACCGGGCGGCCGAGCTGACGGAACGGCTGCAGGATCTCGTAGTCGGCGAACAGCTCCGACCACGCCGCGAGTTCCGCACCGAGCAGCAGCGGGTGGGCCAGCCGGACGGTGGCCCCGGCGGGCAGCACGAACACCTCGTCCGCGACGTCCGCCAGCGTGCGGTCCTCGGCGACCCGGAACGCCGTCGTGGCGCCGTCCGCCTCGGCCAGCCACACCAGCCGGCGCACCAGGTGCCACAGCAGCGGATGCCCGACGAACAGCTGATCGAACTCCTCCGCCGTCCACGACCGCCGGGTGACCATCGCGTCCTCCAGACGGCGGATCTGGTCCCCCGCCACCGTGCGGACGTCCTTCTTCAGCGCGGCGAAGCGCTTGCGCTCGGCAGGCGCCAGCTCGGCGTCGTCCCGCACCCCCGGGACCGGCAGGTCCTTGCGACGGGCGCCGTCCGCGTCACGAACATACGGCTTGAGCTGCTCGTCGAAGCCCACGGTGAACGTCCGGCTGCCGTAGTCGACGACGGTGGTCCCGTCGGCGTCCAGCCCGAAGTCCGGCACCAGACGGTCCGACAGCTGCTCCCCGGACAGGCCGAGCCCGGCCGCCACCTCGGCGATCTTCTCCTGCGCCCGCGCCTTGAGCGCCTTGAACTTCACCCGCTGCGCGATGCCGTGCAGGTGGAGGAGGGCGACGTCGCTGCCGATCGCGGCCAGCACCTCCAGGCCGTCCACCGCCCGGTGGTGCGCCCCCTCGCCCGGCCACGCCCGGAGCACCGGCGTCAGCCGGCGGACCGTCCCGTCGTCACCGGTCCGGCCGAGCGCGTGCAGCGCCCACCCGTCCTCGGACGGCATGCCGGCCATCCGCCACTGCTCGAACACCGCCCAGCCGAAGGCCGTCAGCGACCGCGGCTCGCACACCTCCGCCACCTGGTCGAGGCCCGGGTAGAACGCCCCGGGCTTCGACAGCGCGAGCATGGTGAGCACGTGCCGCACCGTCTCGGCGGGCAGCGCGCCCTCGCCGCCGCGCACCAGCAGCTGCGGCAGCATCATCGGCTCCGCCCAGTCGCCGAGCTGGGGCAGCTTCGCCGGCAGCAGGTTCACCAGCGGGTCGGCCGACAGCAGCGCGCCCACCACCTCCTGCGCCTGCGGCCCGAACTCGCCGGCCACCGCGTCCACCGCCGGGGCGCCGTGCGCGGCAGCGATCAGCCGCAGGGCGTGCTCGGCGTTGCGCCGGGCCGCTCCGGCCTTCCCGACCGCGGCCGGAACCAGCAGCCGGGCCGCGTCCAGGCCGTGCCGGACGAACCAGGAACGGGCGGTGTCCCCGGCCGACTTGAGGCGCACCAGCCAGTCCGCCATCGTCTCGGCCACCCGGACGTCCAGGTACGGCAGCAGCAGCGCCGCGTGCGCGGCCGGGCTCTGCAGCGCGGCGGCCCGTATCGGCCCGAGCGCGTCCGGCCCGAAGCGGGCGGCGACCCGGCGCAGCGCGCCCGTGGCGTCCCAGATGTACTCCTCGCCCCGCCACTGCGCGATCAGCGGACGGCCCAGCTGCTCGTCGCCGTAGGCGAACAGCGCCAGTTCCTCGTGCCGGTTGGAGCGATGCCGCGCGGCGCCGGACTGCCCGTCCGCGGCCCGTATCGTGCCGGCGATCCGCTGCCAGTCGGCGTCCGACCAGTTCGCGTACCAGGACTCGGAGACCGCCCACGCCTCCCGCTCACCCGGCAGCCACCGCAGCTGCGTCTCCTGCGGCGCGGTGAGGCCGGTCAGCACGCGAGGCCTGGCCGTGGAGCGCGGCCGGGTCCACGGCGGGCTGGTGAACAGCTCCGGCAGCGAACCGGTCGGGACGTCCGGCACCCGGTCGCCGAGATCGGTGAGCGGCCCGACCACGGCCGCCTGCTCCGGAGTCAGCTCCGGCAGCAGCTCGATCGCGGTCGCGCGGTGGGCGGCCACGTGGGCGGTGAGGAGCTGACGGGCGAGCCGCTGCGCGGCCGGATCGGCGGACACCGCCGCGGCCTCCGCGAGGAGGCGCAGCGCGCGCCGGGGGAAGCGGCGCATGGCCGCCACCAGGGCTCCACGGGCCGCCTTTCCGTTCTCCTGATGGGCCAGCAGCCCCCGAAAGCCCTGATCGGAGGGAAGCTCGGCGATCGCGTTCAGCAGCTGCTTCTGCTTGTCGCTGTAGAGGTGGTCGTTGGCCAGGGCGTGCAGCAGCAGCGGTGCGGCGCCGCCTCCGAGACCCTCCGCCACGGTCGCGATGATCTCGGTGGACCAGCCGTCCCAGTGCAGGCTCGGCAGCTGGGGGAGCTTCTCCAGCGGCTCGGCCGAGGAGAGCGAGCACAGCAGCATCGACCACTCGGCCGAGCCCAGCCGCGCGCCCGACGTCGCGCACTCCTCGGCCCAGTCGGACTCGGACGGCACCAGGTACGCCGCCGCCACCAGGCGCCTCAGGTCGGTCCGGCATCCGGCCAGGGCTTCGACCGCCGTGCGGTGGGTCTCCTCGTCGCACGCCGCCAGCAGCGACCGGACGCGATCCGCGGCGGGGCGGTATGCCGCCACCGTCCGGACGGCCGCGCGCCGGACGCGCGGGTTCACGGCGCGTGAGCCGTTCCAGTCGGTCTTGAGGGCCACCCCGTACAGCTCGACGGTGGCCCTGGCCGCGAACGGCAGGCCGAACTCCGCCACCCAGGCGTCGGCGGCCGTCCGGACCTTGTTGTCGGCGGAGACCGCGAACGCCGCGGCCAGCACCGCCGCGCCGACCGGGTTCCGGCTGCCGGAGCGGTGGGCGCGGGCGGCCTCCACCAGGTCCGCGTCGCTGAGGTCCGAGGTGAGCGCCTGCTCCAGCCAGTCGTCCATCCGCCTCAGCGAGGCGTGGTACTCGTCCACCGCGTTCTTCACCGCGGCGGCCGGCGGGCGGGAGACGCCGCCCCGGCGGGGGACCAGGGCCCTCCGCCAGGCCTCCGGCAGGACGAAGGCGTCCTCGTCGACCGGGGCGTCCGACGGCTCGGGGGCGGCGGGCGGCGGGGTCGACGGGGTCGGTGCGCCGGTCCGGGCGCCGGGCGCCGCGCCGGCCGTGGTCTCGCGGTAGCCCTTGCGCTCCTTCTCGGCGACCGTCCTGGCGAAGTGCGCCTGCGCGGCCTCCGCGGTCGGGAACTCCTTGCTCTGCTCCCGCCCGGCGGTGCCGGACCGGCCGTAGCGCACGGTCACCGCGGCACCGTCGACCGCGGCCTCCCAGAACTTGTCCGAGCCGCCCTCGACGAACTCCCAGCGCCGCACAGCTCCGCCTCTCTCCTCGACACGTTTGATCAGGGGAGGAACAGTAGCGAGGCCCACTGACAGGCCGACCGCCGGACCGCCTGTCACGGCGGCCCGGACCGCCCGCCGCCGCCAGTTCGGCCGCCCAGCCGGCCGGCGTCACCAGTGTCACCAGTGTCACCGGCTCCGGCCAGTGGGCCTGCGCCGGAGCAGCCATCCCGAACGGATGGGTCCTCACCGCCTACGACAAGGACGGCCGCAGCGGCTGGGGCTCGTGGTTCCAGCAGCCGGAGGCGGACGGCCTGTACAGCTGCGGCGGCTCCCCGATCATCTCGGGGTACGTCATCACCGACTGCGCCAAGCTCGGCTGCAACGGTGTGGGCTCGTGGCGGCACAACCTCGTCCAGGACGGGATCCGGACGTGCGGCGGTCACCGAGCGGCGGCGCTGGTGTGCCGAGCCCGTGCTGCCGCCGGCCGCGCAGCAGCTCGAAGTCGAGCACGGCGACGCGTGCCGCGTCGGCCCGCACCAGCTCCAGCGCACCGGTGGCGGGTGGCCGGGCGGGGGTGCTCACGGGCGGGGGACCGCGTGCCTGCACCGGGTGGACCTCGGCCGGCGTGGTGCCCTTGGCGGCCGAGGCGCCGGAGCGCCTGCGCGCTCCGGCGGTACCCGCCTGCCGTCGTCAGTGCAGCAGCACCCGCAGGCTGAGCAGTCCCCGGTGCCTTGGGTTTTCCTGCCACTGCGCGGCGGCGGCCGGTTCGGCCAGGCGCAGGGCCGGGAAGCGGCGCAGCAGTTCGCTGAACGCGACCTCGGCCTGTAGCCGGCCCAGCTGTGCGCCGAGGCAATGGTGGATGCCGTGGCCGAACGCGAGGTGTCGGGCGGCGTCCGGGCGGGTGATGTCGAAGCGGTCGGGGTCGGCGAAGACGGCCGGGTCGCGGTTGGCGGCGAGCAGTGCGATCTGGACGAATTCGCCGGCCGGGATCGTGGTGCCCGCGATGGTCACCGGCTCGGTCGTGCGGCGTAGCGAGGCGATGCTGAACGGGCTCTCGTAGCGCAGGACTTCCTCGATCGCGCCGGGAAGCAGTTCCGGATTCGCACGCAGCGTCGTGAGTTGTTCGGTGTGGCCGAGCAACGCGTGGATGCCGTTCGCGATCAGGTTGACGGTGCTCTGGTGGCCGGCGATCGCGAGCAGGAACGCCATCGAGGTGATCTCGGCCTCGGTCAGCCGGTCGCCGTCCGCCTGGGCGGCGAGCAGTTCGGAGATCAGGTCGTCGCCCGGGTGGGTGCGCTTGTGGTCGACCAGGGCGCGCAGGTAGTCCGCCATGCCTTCGGCAGTCTCCACCGAGACCTCGCCGTCCGCCCCGCCGTCGCCGTCCGCCCCGCCGTCGTCGCCCGAGCCGGCATCGACCGCGTTGCCCCGGACTTGGAGGTTCTCCCGTTCGGCCTGCGGCGCGCCGAACAGCTCGAAGACCACCGCGAGTGGCAGCGGCAGCGCGAACTCGCTGATCAGCTCGGCCGAGTCGAGCCCGTCCAGCTGGTCCAGCAGTGCGCCGACGTGGCGCTCGACCATCGGTCGTAGGGTCGCCACCTGCCGCCCGGTGTAGGCCTGTTGGACCAGCTTGCGAAGTCGGGTGTGCTCCGGGGGGTCGGAGTTGAGCATATGCGTCATCAGGTCGCGGCCCGGGCCTCCCTCGGAGTTCCCGACGTGTTGGGCGAACGCCTCGGTGACGGCCTTCTTGCTCAGCCGGGGGTCGGCGAGGGCGCTCCGACACTCGGCGTGGCCCGTGACGACCCAGCCTTCGAGTCCGGCCGCGCCGCCGAACCGGACCTTGCGGGCGCCGCCCTCGGTGCGCCAGCGGCGGTACGCGGTGTGCGGGTCGGCGTAGAACCGGCCGTCGGCGAACTCAGATTCGGCAACGCCGTGTTCGGTGTGTATGTGATCAGCGCGCATCGCGTGCCTTCAGGACGCGGACCTCGCTGACGCCGAGCAGGCCGAGCAGCGGCACCTTGGCGGTCCGCTGATCGGGGTCGACGACCAGGCCGGCTGCCCGGATCTGGTCCAGCAGCAGTTCGGCGAGCGGCATCACCATGTGCCGGCCCCAGCAGCGTTCGGAGGAGTGCCCGAACGGAAGGTAGCCGGGAGTGCTGTCCGGGTCGAGGTGGTCCCAGCGCTCGGGGCGGAACTCGTCCGGGTCCTCCCACAGCGCCGGGTCGCGATGTGAGAGCAGCGGCAGGACGAGGACGTCGTCGCCCGCACCGATCCGCGGATCGAGAGCGGGGTACTCGGGCGATGCGCGGCGCAGGATGTTCCACGACGGCGGCAGCATGCGCAGTGACTCGAGGATGATGTTCCGGTTCGGCGTGCTGTCGTTGAACGGCGAGCCGAGCCAGAGCGCGTTCGCGACCAGGGTGGAGATGGTGAAGCAGACGGGTGCGGCGGCTCTGCGGTACATGCCCAGCGCGTACCGTCGATCCTGGTAGTTGGCCGCCTTGGCGGTGAGCTTGCCGAGTTCGGTGAGGTCGTCGCCGGGCTTGGGCCTACCGGGCAGTGCGGCGCCGACCGAGATCACCAACCAGGTGAGCAGCGGCGTCAGTTCGAGGTTGCGGCTCATCAGGATCTGCAGCCGGCGCGGGTCCCGACCGAGGATGAGGTCGCGCAGGAAGAGGTGTCCGGTGAGCGGCCACGGACCGGACAGGTCGATGTTCTGCGGCAGCGGGGCCTTCAGCGCCTCGCGCACGTCGCTGCCGATCGTCCGCGTCACCGAGGACGCCTCGGTGCGGGTGATCGAACGTCCGTGCAGCGGTTTGAATGTGGGCCGTTCGATCTCGGTGGCGCGCCGGGCGGCGAGGATCCGGTCGGTGAGCTCGGGCCCGGCGACCCCGATCGTGTCGGGTTCGAGCCGGACGGCGTCCTTGCCTAGATGGTCCCTGAGCAGGGCCTCAAGTCGGGGGGAGAGCACGGTGTTTCGCGAACGGGCGGAGGCGGGGGAGAGTGCCATGTGATGTCTCCGAGACTTTGCCGGGGCCGGTCTCCGTCCCCGCCCGGGCCCGATCTCTCGGCGGAGGCCGTGAGGGGGCAGGGGCGGGGACGGATCAGCTGTTCAGGTACCGGAGGTACCGATCAGTCGGCTTAGTACCAGACGTACCAAGCGCTGGCCTTCAGGCTCTTCTTGGCGAAGGACGCGTCACGGATGGCGAACAGGATCTTCATCATTGGTTCTCCCTTTCATTGCCGGATGGCTGAGTGGACGTAGGGCCACTCTGCAGTTGCCCTACAGGCGTATCCACGCAGCCGGGTCTCCGGCAGGTTCACATCAGTGGGCGGATCTTTCCGAGAGGCTGGGGGATGTGAGGGGTTTGCCAGCGTATCTTCTGATTCTTCTCCTGCGGCGGTGTGACCGCTGTGCCGGGCGCCTTGGCCTCCGACGGCCCCGCCCCGACGTACTCACCCAGGGGTGGACCGGCGGCCCCGGCCCCGGTCGCATCCGCGAGCGTGACCGGGGCGGAGTCCGCCGGCGGCGAGGGGTGAGCCTGCCGTTCCTCAGGACACGCTGAACCTCAGAAGGAGGCGGGGGCACGGCGCCGCGACCTCGTCCTCAGGAGGAGGGCCCCATGCCGCGAGTGCGGCGGAAACCCCCTGTGGGCCGGATTCCAGATAGCAGATCATGTTCACCGGGTACCGACTGTTGTCGAACATGTAGCGGTCCATCGGTGTCGGCTCCTCGCTTATTCGCAGCCCTCGCTCTTCGGGTGGGCCGATCCGGTGCCAGTCGGGATGCAGATGGATGGAGCCCAGGATCTCGACCCCGTCACGGTCCGCCTGCCGGTGAATACGCAGCAGATCCTGCGAGCTGCACCAGAATCCCCGGCGGGGGTTTCGGTAGGCGCTTCCGAAGCACGGCTCTATGGAGCGCGAGAACTCTTCGAGCGCCATCGGGTCGGTGGCACGGACGTTGGTCGCGAACTGGACCGAGGTGACGGCCGCGACACCGTCGTCGACGGTGCCGAGCAGGAGGGCGAAACAGGAGGGTGGTTCCTGCGGGGTACAGGCCTCGTATTCATCGCGCGCTACTGAGATGAACGACTTGAGGGCGTCGAATCCGATCAGGGCGGTGTGGGGGGTGACGTTCACGGCGACTCCTCCTCCTTCAGCCGACGTGCGCATGGTGGTCCGCCGCGGTGGTCCGTGAAGCGAGATCCAGCGAGTGAACCTCGGCCGGGGAGAGTTCCAGGGTCGCCCCCGGGGTCAGTTCGGCGAGCTGCTCGGGCGTCCTGCTGCTGGCGAGCGGAGCGACGACATGGGGCTGCGCCCTCAGCCAGGCCAGGGCCACCGCGGCGGGGGCGGTGCCGTGCTCGGCGGCGATCGTGTCCAGCGTCCGGAGCACCGCACGGCCGCGGGGCGTTTCGCCGTACGGTCGTGCCGCGTCGCTGCGGACGCTGGGAACGGCGGGTGCGCCTTCGCGGTACTTGCCCGTCAGGAAGCCCTGCGCCAGGGCGAAGTACGGGACGCAGGAGACGCCCTCGCGCTCGCAGACCGGGGCGATCCCACTCTCGAAGGGCTCGCGTTCCATGAGGTTGTAGGGAGGCTGGACCGCCACGTACGAGGCGAGCCCCGAACGCTTCGAGACCTCAAGGGATTCGGCCAGCCTGGGGCCGCTGATGTTCGAGGCGCCGATATGACGCACCTTCCCTGCCGTGATCAGCGTGTCGAGTGCGGTGAGGGTCTCTTCGAGGGGAGTTTCCGGGTCGTCCGCGTGCGTGTAGTAGAGGTCGATGTGATCCGTCCGCAGACGGCGCAGGGAATCCTCCACCGCCTGGTGGACGACCTTCGCCGTGAGCCCGGACAGTCCGTTCAGTCGGCCCACCTTGGTGGCGATGACGAAACGGTCCCGCTGACCGCGCGCGGCCAGCCAGTTGCCGAGGATGGACTCGGACTCCCCGCCGGTGTTTCCGGGGGCCCACTGGGAATAGGAGTCGGCGGTGTCGATGAAGTTCCCGCCCGCGGCGGCGTAGGCATCGAGGACGCGGAAGGATGTCCGCTCGTCGACGGTCCATCCGAAGACGCTGCCGCCGAGGCAGAGTGGAAAGACGTCGAGCTCGGAATGTGCGATGGCAACCAATGGACGCTTTCTGGTTCTTACCGGATTCGGTGGTCGGTTCCGGTGCGGAGGGTGGGGCACAGGGGGGCGCGGCTCGGCGTGACTTCCCACGTCGCCCCCACTTGAGGGGTCGCTGACGCCCCCGCCGGCAATGTCCAATGAATAGCATGCACTTGATAGTCAGTCAGTGCGGAAACCGATACTACCTTCCGGTCCGACGCCATGCCGAGGCGTCGGCTGGACTCCGTCGTGGTCGGGGTGTGCGCCTGCGCCGTCGTTCCGCGCTCGAACGGCTCGACGGCGAGGCCGCCCCCGGTGTTACCGGGCCGAGGCGGGCCGAGGCGGGTCGCGGCCGGGTCGTGGGTAGCAGGCCGCAGGCGCGGGTGGTCCCTTCGCCCGGTCTCCCGTGCCAGGAAGGCGATCCGGCCTCGCGGCATGCCCTGGTCGGTTTCGCGCTGGAAACGTTGTCGGGCGAGCGTGCCGTGCTAGCCCATGACGACTTCCCGGAGCCGCCACGGATCGGGCGGTACGGCGTCGACCTGCGGGTCATGGAGCGGTCCGAGGGTGCCGGTGAGGCGAGCCGGGCTGTGCTCAGGCTGAAATGTGGCCATTCGTCTGGCGGTACGCGGCGCGCGTCGGCTTGTGCGACCAGGTCGCGCCGGATTGCCTGAGTCGCGTCAACCAGCATGTCCGCCGTCAGCCAGGATGTCCTCTGGCGGGCTATTCCGGGAGCCATCATGCGTGCACGAAGTCTGTCTGTCGCGGCCGCAGCCGCCATTCTCGCCCTGGTCCAGCCAGGCCCCGCCATCGCGGAGGGCGACCCCAGCACCACCGTCACGTTCACCGTCACGTCCGGCGCACTGTCGATGTCGGTACCGGCCAGTGCCAGCCTCGGCTCGGGAGCGCCCGGCACCACGATCAGCGCGCCGATCGGCCCCTGTACCGTCGTCGACGACCGCGCCCTCCTCTCGGCCAGCTGGACGGTGACCGCGGCGGAGACGGACTTCGCGAACGGTTCGTCGACGATTCCCGCCACCGACGCCACCTACTCGCCCGGGACGGTGACGACGACCGGCGTCATCACCGTCACCACGACGAACGTGACGCTGAGCAACTCCGCGCAGACGGTGGTCACCGGGACCGCCGGTGTCGGAGACAGCACCGCGAGCTGGAACCCGACAGTCGCCGTGAACGTGCCCGCGAGCGCCGTCGGCGGAGCCTACACCGGAACGCTGACCCAATCCGTTGCCTGACGGAATGAAGGGCGCGCGCCGGTACTGGGCTCTCCTGCTGATGCTGGCCTTCGCGCAGGCCGCCGGGGTGATGCCGGCGGCGGGGCACGAGGCACCCGCGGCGCCTTCCCCCCAGGATCCGGCTGCGGGCAGGACCATCGCCGTCAAGCTTCTCGACGCTCCGGAGAACCGCCGCGCCGATCCCCGAGCGCATGCCTACATCATCGACCACCTCGCACCCGGCTCGACCATCGAACGGCGGGTGGAGATCACCAACAGGTCGTCCACACCGATGCACGTCAAGGTCTACGCCGCGGCGGCCACCATCGCGAAGGGTGAGTTCACCTTCGCGCCGGAGCGCACCCCCAACGAGCTGACCGGCTGGACATCGTTCGATGCGTCGGACCTTGAGCTGGCGGCCTCCGAAACGGCGCGGGTGCGTACCACCGTTCGAGTGCCCGGGGACGCCGCCGCAGGGGAGCGATACGGCGTCATCTGGGCGCAGACGGACGCCCCCACGGACCGCTCGCACACTCTGAACGTGCTGGGTCGGGTGGGCGTCCGCATGTACATCGACGTCGGTCCCGGCGACGAGTCACCCTCGGACTTCACGATCGAACGGCTCTATCCGGCCCGAGCCCGCGACGGGCGGGGCGAGGTTCGCGCCCGGGTCCACAACACGGGGGGTCGCGCCCTCGACATCGGCGGGGCACTGTCCCTCCGCGACGGGCCGGGCGGACAGCACGCCGGACCGTTCTCGACCGCCAAGACGGGCGCCACGCTGGCTCCGGGCGACAGCGGGGAGGTGGTCGTCCCACTGGACGCAACGCTGCCGAACGGCCCGTGGACCGGGGAGCTCGCGCTCAGGAGCGGCCTGGTCGAGCACACCACCCGCGCCACCATCACCTTCCCGTCGACTCCCGGCAGCGTCGGAGCGGACGCCGCGTCGGTCGCCCTGCAAGGGGACTTCCCCACCTCGGTGGTCGCCTGGCTCTCAGCC
>NZ_JBSHAP010000200.1:0-11916 GCF_053611565.1 Kitasatospora sp. NPDC054795 | reverse complement strand
CGCCGGGAGGATGCTCCTCCCGGCGGGCCGGACCCGTCGCTTCAGGTGCTGCGAGGATCCGTCGGGCCCTCGGCGGTCCGGTGGACCGTCAGCAGGGGCCGTTGTCGGTCCAGACGCCCCACTGGCCGCTCAGGCTCGGGTCGTCGCCCTTGGTCCACCACTTGTTGGTGTAGTAGTGGCCCTTCCACGAGACCTTGGTGCCGCCGGCCGCGTAGGTGGTGTCGGTGTCCCAGCTCGGGGCGGCCGGGCAGGAGGCCGGCGTGGTCGGGGTGCCGGTCGGGGTGCCCGTGGGGGTGCCGGTCGGCGTGCCGGTGGGGGTCCCGGTCGGCGTGCCGGTGGGGGTCCCGGTGGAGGTCGGGGTCGGCGTGCCGGTCGGCGGGGCCGGGCAGGCGGACGCGGAGCCGTTGGTGGCGCTCACCATCTTGTCGAACAGGGCGGTCTTGGTGCCCAGGTCGTACAGCGAGAAGGCGAAGGAGCCGCCGAGGCCGTTGCAGTGCGCGTAGTCGAGCTTGGCCTGGATGGACTTGGCGTCCTCGCCGCTCCAGAAGGTGTTGCCGTCGTAGAAGTACGTGGCCTGGGCGCCGTCGTCCCAGAAGGTCTTGGCCGGGTTGTCGACGAAGCCCGCGAGCTCCTTGTACATCTGGATGCCGGGCTGGTTGCCGGACATCGCCGCGCCGGCCGCCGGCTGGGTGGCGGGCTGGAACAGGCCGTGCTTGCCGTTGTCCTTCACGCCGGTCCAGCCGCGGTAGTAGAACGGCACACCCATGTTGATCTTGTTGGCGGGGAAGCCGCCGGGGATGCCGTACTCCTTGTCACCGGCCGTCCAGGCCTTGATCGCGTTGTCGATCGAGTACTTCCCGTTGCCCGGCTTGGCCGGGGTCGACGGGTCGTCCGGGGTCGAGTAGAGCGCGGCCTGGTGGTTGGTCGGGCCCTGGGCGTCCCAGCCGCCGTGCATGTCGTAGGTCATGACGTCGAGGAAGGTCAGGTACTGACCGATCTTGTCGGTCTCGACGTTCATGATCTTGTCCTGGCCGGCGCCGACCGCCGCCGACAGGGCGTAGGTCTTCTTGTCGGCCGTGCCCTGCGCGTCCAGCTGGGTGCGGAACTCCTTCAGCAGCGCGGTGAAGTTCTGCTTGTCCGCCGGGCTGGAGAGGTTGCCGGTGTGGCCGCCACCGCCCGGGTACTCCCAGTCGATGTCGATGCCGTCGAAGACGCCGGCCGCCGAGCCCGGGCCGCCGAAGCCGGCGTCCTTGGGCAGGTTGCCCTTGATGAACATGTCGATGCAGGACGACACCAGGTGCTTGCGCGAGGCGTCCGTGGCGGAGGCCGGCGAGAAGTACTTCGAGTAGGTCCAACCGCCCAGCGAGAGCAGGACCTTGAGGTTCGGGTTCTTCGCCTTCAGCTTCTTCAGCTGGTTGAGGTTGCCCGCGATCGGCTGGTTCCAGACGTCGCCGACGCCGTCGACCGAGATGTCCGGGCCGAAGCTCTTCTGGTAGTCGGCGAACGCGTCGCCCGCGCCGTCACCCGCGTTGGGGTTGTTGTCGTTCGTGTCGGCGGCCTTGGTGGCCTCGAAACACCCCAGGTCGGTCGGGTGGATGTTGGCGAAGGAGTAGATCAGGTAGTCCAGGTTCTTGGCGACGCCGGTGTCCTGGATCGTCTTGGGGTAGTACGCGTTCGCGTAGATCGACCACTGGTCGAAGTAGGCGACCTTGATGCCGCCGCTGGTGGCGGGCGCGCCGGTGGAGTTGGTGGTCGCGGCGTTGGCCGCGCCGCCGCCGGACAGCGCGAGGCCTGCGCCGAGCAGCAGGGAGGCGGTGGTGCCGGCCGCGATGGCGGCCATGCTCTTCGGGCGGTGTCGGCGGCCGCCCTGCGGCGCCGGCGTCCCGGCCCTTTCAATGCGTGAGCGCAGCATGGGTGCGTGACTCCTGGTTGTGGGGGTTCCCGTCGTCCCGGGGGCGCGCGTCCGGGGTGGGGCCGGACGACCGGGACATGACAGGTGTGGGTGGGGAATCGAGCGGGATCAGACCATGACGGACTACCGGGATGTGCCGAACCGGCGCCCGCGGCACGAGGCCGCTGACGCCGGTTCAGGGGCTCCCTGCACCTGGGGAATAAAAATGGACTAGACCAACTCGCCCGTCAAGGGGTGCCGTTGGGCCTTGAGACCCGCTTAAGGTTCCACCCCCGCACTGAGCTGGGCGGCCGCGCCCCGAGCCGGCCCCGGAGTCGGCGGCGGGTCGGCACCGCAGCAGACGGCGCGACGGCCGCGGGACGGCGGCGGGACGGCGGCGGGTTCGGCGACGGAGTCAGTAGCGCACGGCGTTGGCCACCTCGGCCTTGACCGTGCCGGAGAGGTCCCGGTGGGCGTGCGCGGTGGCCTGGGAGCTCTGCCCGACCGCCACGTCCTGGATGGTCACCGCGGCCGCGTCCACCACCTTGCCCGACCCGTCGGTGAAGTTCACCTGGATCACGTACCGGTACGACTGCTGCCCGTGGTTGGTGACGGTCAGCGGCACCTGCGGCTTGCCGTCCGAACCGGTGGTCACCGCCCCGGCGGTGACGTCCCCCTTGGCGTCCACCCCGCCCTTGATCCCGGAGACGGCCGAGGAGGCCGCCGACACGGCCGCCGACACCGCCGCCGAGGCCTGCGCCTCGGCCGAGGCGATCGCGGACCCCGCCCCGCCGGCCGCCGAGCCCAGCGCCGAGGCGGCGGAGGCGACGGCGCTCGCGCCCTTCTCCACCGCGGACGCCGCGGCGGAGGCCACGCCGCTCACGCTCTTCGAGGAGGAGGAGCAGCCCGCGAGCGCCGTCGCGCCGACCACCGCCGCGACCAACACCCCGGCCACCGCCCGGCGTTGGTGACGCACCGGTGGTGCGTCCAGGTCCTGCGCGGTGACCCTCGGCGGGGTCGGGGAACTGGCTCGGGTGAGCGGCTGGCGGTCCATGCGGTCCCTCGTTTCCGGTCGGCGCCGGGCTGCCCGGCACACCTCCACGCCCACCCTCCGAGGGCCGCGGGGCCGCCGCCAGCAGGGCTGCTGCCTCCGGGTGAGCCGGGCCGGGAGCGCCCGTCAGGACAGCCCCGAGCCCTCCTGGGATTCCGACTCCACCACGGCCCGCTCCTCGCGCAGCCGCACCAGGTGGCGGCGCCGCGCGACGACGCCGTACGCCCCGGCGGCGCTCGCCACGAAGGACGCCAGGCCGAGCCACGGCCGGTCGAAGACGTGGCCGGTCAGGTGGTCCAGCGAGTACCGGCCGGCGCCCGCCAGGCCGAGCGCCAGGCCGGTCGCACCGAGGAAGGCCGGGTACTCGTAGCCGCCGGACATCGCGAAGAAGCCGGCCGGGGCGTGCACCGACACCGCGCCCGCCATCGTCCCCGCCACCACCGCGCCGGCCGCCGGGGTCGCCAGCCCGGCCACCAGCAGCGCGCCGCCGCCCGCCTCACCGAGGCCAGCCGCCAGCGCGCTCTGCCGGGCCGGGTGGAAACCCATCTGCTCCATGGCGTGGGTGGCACCCTCCAGGCCGCCGCCCCCGAACCAGCCGAACAGCTTCTGGGTGCCGTGCGCGATCAGCACGCCGCCGACCGCGCCGCGCAGGGCCAGCAGGCCCAGGTCCTTACGGTTCAGGCACATGTCGCATCCTCGCTTCCGCGGCGGAGTGACCCCGCTCGGTGACAGTGGTGACGGTCCTGCCTCCATAGCAACCGAGGGCGCCCGTCCCTTCGAGCCGGGGCCGCCATCCGGGCGAATTCGGCCCCGACCGGGAATGAACCGCCGACGGGGTGATCCACGCCGCGCCCGGCCGCGGGGCGTGGCGGACCGGCTGCCCGGGGCCCCGAGGTCATGCTTGGCCCATGTTCGTCTTCAACCTGGGCAGCGCCTTCATCACCTTCTTCGCCGTGGTCGGCCCGCCGAAGACCCTGCTGGCCTTCGCCCGGCTGGCCGGGACCCGCAGCAACCGGGAGCTGCGCCGGCTGGCCGCGCTGAGCACGGCCATCGCGGCGGTGATCGGCCTGGTGCTCGGCTTCGGGGCCGACGAGCTGACCACCCTCTTCCACATCAGCGACCAGTCGCTCCAGCTCGCGGGCGGGGCGATCTTCTTCGTCTACGCCGTCGCCCTGGTCTTCGGCGTCCACCTCGGCTCGGACGCCGACGACGACGAACACCTGTCGAACCCGCTGGTGGACGGCATCCGCGAACTGCTGCTGCCGTACATCGCCAGCCCGCTCGCCATCACGGCCGTCCTGGTCGCCTCGCTCAACCAGGACAACCTGGGCTGGAAGGCCGCCGTCTCCGGGGCGTACGTGGCCGTCGCGGTGATCAACTACCTCTGTGTGGCGGTGCTCGCGCCGCTGATGCGACGCACCCACCGCACCTCCCTGGAGGTGCTGTCCCGGCTGCTGGGGCTGCTGCTGGCGGCGGTCGGCGTCGAACTGTTCCTGGAGGGCCTGGCCGGGCTGGGAGTGCACCTGCCGGAGGGGCACTGAGCCCGCACCGTACCCGCGCCAGGCCCTGACGGGCGCCGAACGGCGCTCACGGGCCCTGAACGGCGCCGGGCCCGGCGCCCGCCCGGGTCAGCCGGCCGCGAGGCGCGCCAGCACCTCGCCGATCCGCTCGCGGACCAGTGGATCGGCGACCAGCCCGTCCGGGCCGACCGCGCCGCGCTCCAGCGGAAGCCGGACGCAGGCCTCGTCCAGCACGGCCGCGCCGGTGTAGCCGAGGACGGTGCGCAGGGTGGCCTCGGCCCCCTGGCCGCGGCCCGGACCGGCGGCGTTGATCCAGCCGGTGGGCTTGTCCGAGATCTCGGTCCCGCCGACCGTCCAGTCCAGCAGGTTCTTGAACGCGCCCGGCAGCGTCCCGGCGTACTCGGGGGTGCAGACCAGCAGCGCGTCGGCCGCCTCGATCGCGGCCCGCAGCTCGGCCACCGGCTCCGGCAGCGGGTCGGTGTCGTGGTCCGGGTTGAAGTGCGGCAGCCCGGCCAGCCCGGCGTAGTAGGTGGTCCGCAGGCCCGGGGCGGCCGCGGCCACGGCGGCCGCGGTGCGCAGCACGGTCTCGTTGGTGGAACCGGCTCGCAGGCTCCCGGGCAGCAGCAGGATGTGGCGCTCGTTCGGCATGCCGGGCAACCTACTCCTTGACGTCCGCGTCAAGGACAGCCGCCCGCCGCCCGCCGCCCGTCATCGGCACCGCCAGTGGACCAGCGGCAACGGCAACGGCAGCGGTCAGTGCGGCACCACCGGCCGCCAGGGCACCGGGCTGGAGAGGATCATCGAGCTGGACGGCTGGCCGTAGCTTCCGAGCCGGTCGCACACCGCCTCGAACTCGGCCATCGTCGACACCGCGACCAGCAGCACGCAGCACGCCCCGCCGGTGACCCGGTGCAGCTGGACCACCTCGGGCCAGGTCGGCACCTCCGGATCGCGCAGCACGCAGCGCGGGCCGTAGCACTGGATCTGGACCAGCGCGGTGATCGGCAGCCCTGCCCGGGTGAGGTCCACGTGGGCGTGGTAGCCGCTGATCACCCCCTCGGATTCCAGCCGGCGGACCCGTTCGGCCACCGCGGGTGCGGACAGGCTCACCCGGCGGGAGAGTTCGTTGTACGAGAGCCGGGCGTCGGCCTGGAGCTCGGCGAGCAGGCGGCGGTCAACGGCGTCCAAGGCGACCTCCCGGGTGGTCGGGATCAAGGGATTTCCATTCGTAAAGCGAATCGGCGGAACGCATCGCGAACAACAGCTCCGAAGGCGGTTGCGATGCCCGTCGACCATTCAAACGGGGGGCACCGCCGCCGCACAATGGGCACCCGGTGGAACCCGGCAGTCCGGCTGGTTCACCGGACCGGGCGATGCGGCCCGGAGGATCAGGAGGATCGGGATGGGGCACGACACGGTGGAGACACCCAACCTGTCGTTCGGTCGGGGCGGAGCGCCGGGCCGGGGCACCCCGTACGCCCAGTACGTGCGCCTGGAGGAACTGCACGGCCTGCAGCACCCACGCAGCAAGGAGCCGGCCGAGCTGTCGTTCATCGTCACCACCCAGGTGATGGAGCTGCTGTTCGACCTGCTGCGGCACGAGTGGACGCTCGCCCGGCAGGCACTGCGCGAGGACGACCTGCCCGCCGCCCTGGCCGCGCTGCGCCGGGGCACCCACGTGCAGGATGTACTGGTGGAGTCCTGGGACCTGCTGGCCGCCATGACCCCGCACGAGTTCAACTCCTTCCGCTCGCTGTTCGGCGAGGCCTCCGGCTTCCAGTCCGCCGCCTTCCTGCGGCTGGAGTTCCTGCTCGGCAACAAGAACGCCGCGCTGCTGAAGATGTACGACGGGATGCCCGACACCCAGGCCGAGCTGACCGAGGCCCTGCGCTCCCCCGGCCTGTACGACGAGGCGCTGGCGCTGCTGGCGCGCCGCGGCCTGGCCCCGCACCGGGCGCCCTCCGAGGAGCGCCACCAGCCGTCCGCGGAGGTCGAGGCGGCCTGGCGGCGGGTGTACACCGAGCCGGAGTTCGCCGCGCTCCAGCCGCTCGGCGAGGCCCTGCTGGACGTGGCCGAGCGGGTCACCCGCTGGCGCCAGCGCCACCTCTCGACGGTCAAGCGGACCATGGGCGGCAAGCCCGGCTCGGGCGGCTCCAGCGGACTGACCTGGCTGCGCAAGTCGGCCGAGCAGGACGTGTTCCCGGAGCTGTGGACGATCCGGGACGGGCTGTGACGGAGCGGGCTGTGAACGAGGGCAACCAGGGGAACGAGAGGACGGGCATGATCACGCGCGAGGACTGCGCGGCGCTGGACGCCGTCGACCCGCTGGCGGCGTTCCGCAAGGAGTTCGCCCTGCCGGACGGGGTGATCTACCTGGATGGCAACTCGCTGGGCGTGCTGCCGGTGCGCACGCCCGAGCGGGTGCGCCGGGTGGTCGAGGAGGAGTGGGGCCGGGAGCTGATCCGCAGCTGGAACGACGCCGGCTGGTTCGAGCAGCCGTACCGGCTGGGACGGCGGATCGCGCCGCTGATCGGCGCCGGTCCGGCGGAGGTGGTCGTCTGCGACACCACCTCGGTCAATCTCTTCAAGGTGCTGTCGGCCGCGCTGCGGCTGCGCCCGGGCCGGCGCACCGTGCTCGGTGACGCCGAGGCCTTCCCCACCGACCTGTACATCGCCGAGGGCGTGACCGGTCTGGTCGAGGGCGCGCGCAGCGCGCTGATCCGCCCCGAGGAGCTGGACCGGCATCTGGACGGGGACGTCGCCGCGGTCGTCCTCTCGCACGTGGACTACCGCACCGGCGAGCTGCTGGACATGCCGGGCATCACCGCCCGGGTGCAGGCCGCGGGCGCCCTGATGATCTGGGACGTGTGCCACTCGGTGGGCGCGCTGCCGGTCGAACTCGGTGCCGCCGGCGCGGACTTCGCGGTCGGCTGCACCTACAAGTACCTGAACGGCGGCCCCGGTTCGCCGGCCTTCCTGTACGTCGCCGAGCGGCACCTGGCGGCCGGCCCGCTCCAGCCGCTGAGCGGCTGGTTCGGCCACGCCCGGCCGTTCGCCTTCGAGCCCGGGTACGACCCGAAGCCGGGCATCGGCCGGTTCCTCACCAGCTCGCCCTCGCTGCTCGGCCAGGCCGCCCTCGACGCCTCGCTGGACGTCTGGGAGCGGGTCGACCCAACGGCGGTGCGGGCGAAGAGCCTGGCGCTGACCGACCTGTTCGTCTCGCTGACCGAGGGGCTGGACGGCGTCGAGGTCGCGACCCCGCGCGAGCACACCCGGCGGGGCAGTCAGGTCGCGCTGCGGCACGCCGACGGCTACCCGGTGGTGCAGGCCCTGATCGAGCGCGGGGTGATCGGCGACTTCCGCGCACCGGACCTGATGCGCTTCGGCTTCACGCCGCTCTACGTGTCGTACACCGAGGTCTGGGACGCGGCCCGGCAGCTGGCCGAGGTGCTGGCGAGCGGCGAGTGGCGGGCGGAGCGCTTCTCCCGCCGGGGCGAGGTGACGTAGGCCGGGGACCGGGACCGGGGCCACCTCCTTTGCCATTAATAATGCGCAGCATTAATCTTGTGCGCATGGCAAGGACATCGGCGGGCCACGAGACCCGCGAGAGGCTGCTGCGCGCGGCGGAGGAACTCTTCGCCACCCGCGGCGTGGAAGCCGCCCTGACCAGGGACATCACCCGACTGGCCGGACAGAGCAACCCGTCCGCCGTGCAGTACCACTTCGGCTCCCGCGAGGGCCTGCTCGACGCGATCATGGCCGGCCGCCAGGAACGCGCCGAGCAGGCCCTCGCGCCGCGTCTGCCCGCCCTCGCGGACGCGGACCTGCCCGGACTGCTCGGCGCCCTGGTCGCGGCCGAGGCCACCGAACTGCGCACCGAACAGGGCCGGCACTGCCTGCGGATCTCCGCGCAGGTCAGCCACAACAGCGGCGTCCGCACCCGGACCCCGCACCCGACGCTGGCCGGCGGCGGCTACTGGCGCCTGATCGAGCTGGTCGAGGACCGGATCTCCGCCCTGCCGGAGCCGATCCGGCTGGAACGGATCGACCTGGTCCTCACCCTGATCGGCGCGGCCCTCGCCGACCGGGCACAGCAGTACCTCACCGGCTCCACCCCCCTGACGGACGAGGAGACCTTCCTCGCCGACCTGGTGACGATGTCCGCCGCCATGCTCTCCTCCCCCACCCCCCGAAGGAGCAGGTCATGAACGACCTCACCGGCAAGACCGTCGTCGTCACCGGCGGCGCCCGCGGCCTGGGCGCCGAGGCCGCCCGGCTCGCCGTGGCGTCCGGCGCCAACGTGGTGATCACCGACGTCCTGGAGGAGGACGGCAGGACCACCGCCGCCGAACTCGGCGAGCGGGCGCGGTTCGTGCGCCACGACGTGACCTCCGAGGAGGACTGGCAGCGCGTGGTGGACTTCGCGGTAGCGGAGTTCGGCGCCCTGCACGGTCTGGTCAACAACGCGGGGATCTCCACCGGCACGCTGCTCGCGGACGAGAGCGTCGAGCACTTCCGCAAGGTCCTGGACATCAACCTGACCGGCGTGTTCATCGGGATGAAGACCGCCGTCCCGGCGATGCGCGCGGCCGGCGGCGGCTCGATCGTCAACATCTCCTCGGCGGCCGGCCTGATGGGCCTGGCCCTGACCGCCGGCTACGGCGCCTCCAAGTGGGGCGTGCGCGGCCTCAGCAAGATCGGCGCGGTCGAGCTGGGCACCGAGCGGATCCGGGTCAACTCGGTGCACCCGGGCATGACCTACACCCCGATGACTGCCTCGGTCGGCATCCGGCGCGGCGAGGGCAACTACCCCAACACGCCGATGGGCCGGGTCGGCGAGGCGCCCGAGATCGCCGGCGCCGTGGTCTACCTGCTCTCCGACGACTCCTCCTACGTCACCGGCGCCGAGCTGGCGGTGGACGGCGGCTGGACCACCGGCCCGACCGTCAAATACGTCATGGGGCAGTGAGCCCCGCGGCCGCCCGGGCCGCCGTGACGCAGCTCATGTCCGGGCCGAGTTCGACCGGCGTCGCCCCTGGGGAAGCTTCCGACCGACGGAACGTCATACCCTGGGGAGGTAGCGCGTGACCCTCGAACTCGGCCCGCTCAAGCCCGAACCGGCCCCGCTGGTCCTCGGCCTGGCACTGTTCTTCCTGCTGCTGTGGCTGCTCGGCCGCCACCTGCTCCCCCGGATCGAACGGGTGCAGTCCGAACGCTGGGAGGCCACCGGGGGCCGCACCGAACGCGCCGAGGCCCTGCTCGCCGAGGCCGAGGCCACCCGGGCGGCCCGCCTGCGGGAGCTGGCCGAGGCCCGCCACGAGGCGGCCCGGATCCGGGAGGAGTACGCCGAGCGCGGCGCGGCGGCGATGGTCGCGGCCCGCGCGGAGGGCATCCGCGACCGGGACGAACTGCTCACCACCGGCCGCGCCCGGATCGCCGCCGACCGGGCCGAGGCGGCCCGCCTGCTGCGGCAGGACGTCGGCGAGCTGGCCGTCGCCCTGGCCGGCCGGGTGATCGGCGAGCCGGTGGACGCCGTCGCCGCACAGCGCCGCACGGTGGAGCGCTTCTTCGAGGCGAACTAGCGGAGCCGACCGGCTCTCGTCGGCCCGCCGCCGGCTCCTCGTCAGCCCCTCGTCAGCCCCTCGTCAGCTCCTCGACCAGCGCGCGGTACACCGCGAAGGCCGGCTTGGGCGTGTAGTCGTCGCGCACCAGGCCGAAGTGCGGGAACAGCCCGGCACCCGCGCTGTCCGCGTCCCGCAGGGCGAAGAACGCGTAACCGGTGACATTGAGTTCGGTGGCGAGCCCGGCGACCGTCCGGACCACCTCCGCCACCACCTCGGCCTGCCGCGCCTCGCTCCGCCCGGGGCCGGTGGGCCAGCCGTTCTCGCAGATCCGCAGCGGAACACCGGGCCCGATCCCGGCTCCGGGCAGCGTGTCCCGGCGGAAGCCGGCGAGCACCGCCCGTACCGCGTCGGCGAGTCGACCGGGTGGGACGGGACGGAAGACGTCCGGGAAGAAGTCCAGGCCGACGTAGTCCAGGGCACGGTGGAAGCGCTCGTCGGCGAGCCGGCCGAGCTCGGGCCAGAAGGTGTCCGCGGGGTCGAAGGAGGGCACCGCGTTGAAGCCGACGGCCAGCCGGTCGAATCCCCGGGCCAGCGCCTCCTCCTTCGCCGCGATCACGCCCTCGACCAGCGCCCGGCGGACGTTGGGGATGCTGCCGTCCACGGGCGGGAGGTCCAGGTTGGGCTCCTCGCAGATCTGGAGCAGCCCGAGGCGGTGCCCCTCGGCGCGGACCGTCCGCCGGACGAAGTCCAGCCAGCCCGCCAACTCCCCGCCGCGGTCCCGGTACTGGACCACCAGGTCGAGCCGGCGTCCCTCGGCGGCGTACTGCTCGGGCCGCGCGGGGGTGTGCTCGCCGCCCGGGTACGAGCGGTAGGCGCGGACCAGGAACTCCGCCGCACCGCCCTGGAGTTCGCGCAGGGCGGCGGTTATCCGGGCCGGGTCGTCGGGGCGGACGGGCGCGATGACGCCGGTGTCGTCACCGGCCGGTCCGCCGGGGTAGATGCCGAAGGTGAAGGTCATGCCGCCACCGTAGCGGATATTTTTGGTGTCACTGCAACTTTGGAGCGACACCATGCACTACGGATAGAATCCGGCCATGGGACTTCGCGAACTCAAGAAGCAGCAGACCCGGGAGCTGCTCTCCGACACCGCCATGGGCCTGTTCGCCGAACGCGGCTTCGACCGGGTCACGGTGGTCGAGGTGGCCCGGGCCGCCGGGGTCTCGCCGAACACGGTCTTCAACTACTTCCCCACCAAGGAGGACCTGTTCTTCGACCGGCAGGAGGAGGTCGTCGCCCACCTGGCCGAGGTGGTCCGGCGCCGCCCCGCGGGCAGCCCGGCCGTGGACGCCGTCCGGGCCGACCTGCTGGCGGCCTTCGCGAGCGGGGAGCCGACAGTCGGGCTGCACCCGGGGATGGCGGCGTTCTGGCGGATCGTCGAGGACAGCGCCGCACTCCGGGCCCGGCTGCTGGAGCTCGGCGAACGGGCCGAAGCGGCACTCGCGGCCGCCCTGGCCGAGGAATCGGGAGCCGCACCGGAGGACCCGCTCCCCCGGATCGTGGCCGGAGCCGTCACAGGGGCCCACCGGGCAGTGCTCGGCGAGATCCGGCGGGCCATGGTCGCCGGGGAGCCGGCCGAAGCGGTGCGGGCCCGGATCGAGGCGGCGGTCGACCGGGCCTTCGGCCTGCTCGCCTCGGGCCTCGCCCACTACCCGGCCGAGCGGTAGGCGGCCGGGGCCGGGGAACGGCGCGCCGGATGAAACGGGAGACGCGGACGGGGCCACGGACGGGCCCGGGTCGGGGTCGAGGTCGAGGTCGGGGTCGGGGTCGGGCCCGGGGGCCGGGGCCGGGGCCGGGGCCGGGGGCCGGAACGAAACCGGGACGGCGCAGGCC
>NZ_JBSHAP010000199.1:11686-12246 GCF_053611565.1 Kitasatospora sp. NPDC054795 | reverse complement strand
CCCGCGGGCGGAGCCGGGCCCCGGCTCACATCTCAAGTCCCTGTTCGAACATCACCTGACGGACCTCCACGCCGGTGTGGCGGGCGTCCGGGATCAGCCCGGCCAGCTCGATCGCGCGCTCCCTGGTCTCGACGTCGACCAGGTAGAAGCCGCAGACGAACTCCTTGGTGTCCAGGTACGGGCCGTCGCTGTGCACCGGGCCGCCGCCGCGGACCCGTACGGTGGTGCTCCGCTCCGGCAGCGCCAGCGACTGCGTGGTGACCAGCTCGCCGGACTCCTTGATGAGCTTCATGAAGTCGCCGTGGCCGGCGTAGACGGCCTGCTGCTCGTCGACGGACAGGCCCTCCCAGAGCACCGGGTCCATGTGCATCACGAGCAGGTACTTCATGATTCTCACTCCTTGGGCCACGGCCCCCGGCTTTCTCCAGGGGTCCTCACAGGGGACGTCGGAGCCGACGGCCCGTTTTCGACACGAAAGCGCGCGGCCGGCCGTGGCGCTCCACCGCCCGGCGCGCGGGGTGGTAACCTCCGCGCACCCGCAGGGCGGCCCCGGGGCCGGT
>NZ_JBSHAP010000199.1:0-11676 GCF_053611565.1 Kitasatospora sp. NPDC054795 | reverse complement strand
CTCGGGGGTCGTCGCCGACGTACTCTATTAGGAACAGAGCGGGGGCCGGGGGGCGGGCCGGCCCGCCCCCCCCCCCCCGCGGGGAGGAACCGTCAGCGCACCAGCTGGGCGGCCCGGGGGCCGGTCCGCTCCAGCCACCAGTGGGCTACCAGCAGATTGACCACCCAGCCCGCCCAGTTGGCCACCTCCAGGAGTACCGGGAGGTCGAGCTTGAAGCCGGGGATGTACCCCATCAGCTCCACCACGACCCGGCCCCAACTGGTGCCGAGGGCCATCGCGAAGCTGTAGACCATCCAGCGCCGGTGGTCGACGAACCGGCGCTGCAGGGCGGCCCGCAGCCCGAGCACGGTGGTGAGCAGCCACAGCCCGCCCATCATGGCCAGGCCGATCTTTCCGCTCGGGGCCGTGGAGTAGGGCAGCAGCACCAGGGCCAGCAGGCCGCCGGGCAGGGCCCCGGCGAAGATGTACACCCGGCCGCTGATCCGGTGCACCGCCGGGTGGTTGCGCCGTATCCACGGCAGGACCTGGAGGAAGACCGTCACCATCGAGATGTTGCCGAAGACGACGTGCCCCACCAGGACGGCGTAGTGCGCCGGGAAGGACGTGTCCAGGGGGATCCTGGCCTGGCCCGGGCCGCCGGTCAGGTACCGGGGGAAGGCGTACACCAGATTGAAGACCACGAGGACGGCCAGGGCCGTCACCCATGGGCTCTGCCACCAGCTCGGTGCGGTCGCGCCCGCTCCGGTGCCGGGTCTCGTGCGTTCCGGTCCGGCGGCCAGGGCCCCGGACGGCTTCGTGTTCCTTGTCACCGCTGATCCTCGACTTCCGTTGGGTCCGGGTGGTTCAGTGGTGGTACTCGCCGGCGTTGGCGTCCAGGCAGTGGCCGGTGACGGCGCGGGACAGCGGGGACATCAGGAACAGCACGGCGTCGGCGATCTCGTCGGGCTCGGGGAGCCGGCCGAGGTCGAGGGTGGCCGCGATCTCGTCGTAGATGTCCTGCACGGTGACGCCGCGCTGCGCGGCCCAGTGGCCGAAGCCCTCGCGCAGGGCGTCCGCCCAGATGTAGCCGGGGGCGACGGTGTTCACCCGGATGCCCTGCGGGCCGAGCTCGGTGGCCAGGCTCTGGGCCAGCGACAGCAGGGCGGCCTTGCTCATCTTGTAGGCGCCGAACAGCCGCTTGGAGTGCCGGATCACCGCGGAGTTGATCATGACGACCGAGCCCCGGTTCTCGGCCAGGGCGGGGGCGAACAGCCGGGTGAGCCGCAGCGCGGCGTAGACGTTGGTCTCGAACCCGGTGCGCACGTCCGCGAATTCGACCTCGCCCAGGTCGACCAGCGGGGGCACCGCGAAGGCGTTGTTGACCAGGGCGTCGATCCGGCCGAAGGCCTCCGTCGCCGTCTTGACCAGGGCGGCGGCCGACTCGTCGTCGGTGATGTCGGTCGGTACGGCCAGAGCCCGGCGCCCGGTGCGCTCGACCTCCGCGGCGATCTCGGCGAGCCGGGAGGCGGTCCGGGCGGCGAGCACCACGTCCGCCCCGGACTGCGCGGCGCGCAGGGCGATGGCCCGGCCCAGGCCGGGGCCGACCCCCGAGACCACGACGACCTTGTTCTCAAGCATCCTGATCCTCCAGCAAGTCCGGCTGTGCGTCGGTTGGTTCGATCGACAGTGCGTGGCGGAACACGTTCCGGGGGTCGTACGCCCGCTTGACCCGCTGCAGGCGCGGGTAGTTGCCGCCGTAGTAGAGCACCGACCAGGGCACCCCCGAGGTGTTGAGGGCGGGGTCGGCCAGGTCGCGGTCGGGGTAGCCGATGTAGGCGCCGTCGGTGAACCCGTCCGGGACGGGGACCCCGCCGGTCCCGGCGTGGACCTCGCGGTAGAACTCCCGGACCCAGGAGATGCAGGCCTCGTCCTGGTCCGCGGACAGCCAGAAGCCGCCGCTGTAGAGGACCTTGAGGATCGAGTCCCGCTGGGCCGTGGCGGTGGCGTCGGGGGCGACGGTGTTGACCCTGCCGCCGAAGCCGGCGACCACCAGGCACGACATCGGGTTGATGTGCTCCGGATCGCTCAGGTAGCGCCAGAGCACCCCGAGCTGGCGGTCGGTGAAACCCTTGCGCAGGTAGGCGGCCTTGTCCTTGTAGCGCCCCTTGGGGTCGTTCGGGAAGCTGTACGAGGGCAGCCAGGAGCTCAGCCAGGGCACGACCTCGGTGACGTGCACCGACGGTTCCACCCCGACCCCGGCGCTGACCGCCTCGAAGTGCTCGGCCAGCACCTTCTCGGCGTCCGGCCCCTCGTGGTCGATCACCACGACCATCCCGAAGGCCCCGGAGTTCCGGTGGGTGACGATCAGGTTGCTCCACAGACCGGCCGCCGGCGCGTCGGCGTCGTCGTGCTCCTCGTACCAGGTGCAGTAGTTGCGCAGCAGGGTGGCGAGGGCCTCCTCGGTCATGCCCTCCCAGGGCCACATGACCGTCCGCTTCCAGACCCGGGCCGGAGCCCGGGGCAGCAGCAGGGCCGGGTCGGTCGAGTCGGCCCCCGGGGTACGCAGCCAGAACCTGGTCACCACGCCGAAGTTGCCGCCGCCACCGCCGGTGTGGGCCCACCAGAGGTCGTGGTGCGGGTCCTCGGGGTCGGCGCTCGCCACCACGGCACGGGCCCGGCCGGACTCGTCGACGACCACCACCTCGACGGCGTGGAGGTGGTCGACGACCAGGCCGTCGCGGCGCGAGAGGTGGCCGTAGCCGCCGGCCGTGAAGTGGCCGCCGACGCCGACGTCCAGGCAGGTGCCGGCCGGGACCGTCACGCCCCAGCGCTTGAAGAGGGTCCGGTAGACGTCGCCGAGCAGGGCGCCTGAGCCGACCTCGATCGCGCGCCGGTCGGGGTCGTAGGAGATGCCGTTCAGCTGGGACACGTCCAGCAGGACCCGGACGTCGGGGGAGGCGGTGAAGTCCTCGAAGCAGTGCCCGCCGCTGCGGACCGCGATCCGCCGGCCCGTCGCCACCGCCTCGTCGACGGCCGCCACCACCTCCTCGGTGCCGGTCACCACGTGCACCTGGTCGGGCTGTCCGACGAAGCGGTGGTTGTAGCCCTGGACGAGGTTCTCGTACCGCGGGTCCCCGGGCCTGATCACCACCGGCCCGGTCGGATCAACGGTCCTGTCGGTCATACTCGTTCGTCCTTCCACGGGCCGGGCGCGCGCGGCGCCGGCGGTCGGGTCCCGGGGTCCTGGGCGGGGCCCGGGGGCCGCGCCCCGCCCCTGCGGCGCGGCCCCGGGCGGGGAGGTCCGGCTAGCCGGCCACCGCGCCGGAGCCGGACGTGGCCGCGAACAGCTCGGGGGCGACGTCCTCGGCCATGGCCCTGGCCGACTGCCAGGCGACCTCGTGCGTGGTGCCGACACCGCCGCAGAGCAGCACGAAGCGCCGGAAGCCGGCGGACGTCAGCGCCTCCAGCTTGGCCCGGACCGTCTCGACCGATCCGACCAGGGCGAAGGGGTTGCGGAGGTAGGACTCCGCGGGGGCCTCGAACACGCCCTGCACGCCGGTGTCGCCCTCCTTCGCCAGCGAGGACAGCGGGCTGTCGGCGGGGTCGGCGCCGGCCATCCGCGCCAGCACCCCGCCGGCGGTCTCGATGTGCGAGACGAAGCCGTCGCGGACGAGCTCCGCGGCCTCGCGGTCGGTGTCGGCGATCACGGTGAAGCAGCTGGCCGCGACGTTCGCCATGGAGAGCTCGTGCCCGTGCTCCTTGCCGACCTCCAGGTAGCGGTGCAGGCGGGCGACCATCTCCTCCACGCTGATCTTCGACATGCCGCCGGCCGCCGGGTCGAGGTTCAGCCCGGTGAAGACGTTCCAGCCGCGGCGGGCCGCCATGGCGAGGGACTCGTCCGTCTCCGCCGCCACCCACAGCGGCACGCTCGGCTGGACCGGCCGCGGCCAGACGGTGACCTTCGCGACCTCGGCGTCCTGGAGGAAGGCGGTGTACGCGGGGGTCAGGTCGTCCTTCGCCACCGGGTGGTCGATCCGGTTGACGGCGCCGTCGATGAGGTCGGCGTTGTGCTCGAAGGCCGCCCGGTCGCCGCGCCGGCCGAGGCCGATCTCCAGCCGGCCGCCGGAGAGCACGTCGATCATGTTGAACTGCTCGGCGAGGTGCAGGGGGTGGTGCAGCAGTGCCAGGTTCACCCCGGAGACCAGCCGGGCGCGGGTCGTCCGCGCGGCGATCGCGGCCAGCATGACGTTCGGGTGCGGGGAGATCGACGACGGGCCGAAGTGCTCCGGCAGGCTGAGGCCGGCGTAGCCGAGGCGCTCGGCCTCGACGCAGTGGTCGAGGTAGGTCTCGTAGAGGCGGGCCCCGAGCACCGGGTCCCACTCCTCCGGCGAGCGCGACCCCGACGGCGCGTAGGTGAGGTTGTCCCAGTAGACGAACTTGACGCTGTTCGGGTCCTCGGAGAGTGTGCTCATGCCGGTGGTTCCCCTCTGTTCGCAAGGCTCGCAGTGGATGTGAATCAATCTAGCCAGGCGGCCGGAGGCCGCCATCTTCCAGATTGCGCGCGCGGTTCGGGCCGGTTTCAGACCGTGCCCGGGGCCTCCAACGACCGTGCCAGCGCGGCGGCGTCGGAACGCACCCGGCCGCCGAGGCGGGGGCGCTGACCGGTGTCGGAGTACTGCCGGGGCCGGCTGCCGCCGGTGCGGCGCAGCACGGTCATGCTGTTCTGCCGCAGCTTGCGGCTCTCCAGCAGGTTGAGCATCTCGAACTCGCCGGGGGCCATCCGCTGGGTGTCGGCGATGTACTCCAGGATCGCCTCGCCCTCGGGGTAGGTCATCAGGTAGTGCATGACCACGATCCCGCCGTCCGGATCGATCAACTCCCAGAAGTTCTCGAAGAAGTAGAGGCAGTCCCAGGCGTCGACCCAGGCGAAGTCGATCGGCCGGAACTCCTCGGGGAGGCGTCCGACGGCCCCGCGCATGTCGGAGTTGACGACGGTGACGCGCTCGGCGAGGCCGAGCTCGCCCAGCACCTCCGTCACCAGCGGGGCCGAGGAGCCGGCGTCCGAGAGGTCGTCGACCGCCACGAACCGCGGCCGGTACGGCTCGCGGTAGCCGCCCGGCAGCAGCAGCGCCGGCTCGCTGTCGATCCACGCCTCGTCCAGCTCCCGGTCGTCCGCGAGGTACGGCAGGGTCTTGCGGACCAGTGCGGCGGCCTCGGCCCCGGCGAGTTCCTCGGCCTCGGCCAGGGCCTTCGCCAGGAACGGGGTGGTGTAGCCCATGCCGACCTCCAGCACCCGGTGGGGCCGGACCAGGTGGATCAGCTGGGAGAGCAGCGGCGCCACCACCTCCGTTCCCATGCCCGGCACCCGCAGCCGCTCGACCGCGGTCCGGAAGCGCTCGTCGGGGATCGTGTCACGCGTCATCGCCGGTGCCCCTGCCCTGCTGGTGCTCGATGGCCTGGTAGAGCGCCTTGATGTTGCCGCTGCCGAAGGAGCGGGCGCCCATCCGCTCGATGACCTCCAGGAAGAGGGTGTTGCGGGGGTGCACGGACTTGGCGAAGATCTGGAACAGCTGCCCGTCGTGGTCCTGGTCGATCAGCAGGTTCAGCCGCTCCAGCTCCGCCACCGAGTGCCGCAGCGGGGTGAGCCGGTCCGGCAGCAGCCGGTAGTACGCCGGGGGGGTGCCCAGGAACTCCACGCCC
Organism: Kitasatospora sp. NPDC054795; assembly: GCF_053611565.1. Taxonomy (NCBI): domain Bacteria; kingdom Bacillati; phylum Actinomycetota; class Actinomycetes; order Kitasatosporales; family Streptomycetaceae; genus Kitasatospora; species Kitasatospora sp. NPDC054795. The sequence goes on along the minus strand of NZ_JBSHAP010000199.1, from coordinate 5,997 downwards.
CGGGCGGCGATCGCGTCGACCGAGCGCACGATGTCGTCCGTGGTGAAGGCGATGTGCTGCACGCCCGGACCGCCGTGGTCCTTCAGGAACGAGTCCAGGTGGCCGGAGACCTCGGACGGGTCGGGGGTGATCAGGGTGAAGGTGACCGTGCCGCCCTGCACCACGTTGGTGATCATCACCTGGCCGTTGACCTCGATCCGCTCCGTGAAGATCGGTTCGAAGTCGAGGACCTCGCGGTAGAAGGCCACCGTCGTGTCCATCTGCCCCGGCTCGACGCAGATCGCGAAGTGGTCGACCTCCCGCAGGCCGCAGCCCGGCCCGGCCGACCCGGCCGGGCCGGCTTCGGCCGGCGTCAGCCCGGGCAGCAGCCGCTCGTCGCCGCCCGCCGGGCGTTCGACGAAGGTGTGGGCGATGTCGCCGACGCCCATGATCGTGGCGGTGACCACGTCGCCGTGCGCGACCGGCGCCGACACCGGCCGGGCGCCGCGGCGCACCGCCGTGGCGAAGGCCGCCCGGGCGTCCGGGACGCGCAGCGCGATGTCGGCCACCCCGTCGCCGTGCTTCTCGACGTAGGCCGCTCCCGGGTGGTCGCCCACCACCGGCTGGCCGAGCAGCAGCCGGATGCCGTTGGCGCCCAGCGCCACCGAGCGCAGCTCCCGCGCCTGCGGGGGCGAGCTCGCGTACACTTCCAGGCCGTACCCGCGGACCAGCCACTCGGTGGTGACCGCCAAGTCGGCGACGTAGCAGGTGATGTGGTCGACGAGCATGCCGCCGAAGGTCTCCTGACCCGCGTCGAGGCTCATGTTCCGGACTCCTCGTCACTCGTCGGGCTGCCCAGGGGGGCGCCCGGTGAGGCCGTTCGGCCCCAGATCCGTCCAGTGCTCGTTCACGTAGGCGAGGGCGGCGGTCCGGTCGGACGGCCCGTGCTCGGGCGTCCAGCCCGCCGGTACCGAGGCGTCGGCCGGCCAGAGCGAGAACTGGCCGCGCGCGTTGACCAGGACCGTGAACTCGCCGTCGTCGGCGTCGAAGGGGCTGCTCATGCCCGCTCTCCTTCCGGCCGGTCCAGCAGGCCCTCCAGGGCCGCCACCGAGGGAACGTCGAAGAACTGGGTGACGGTGAGCGGGATCTTCAGCTCGGCCCGGATCCGGCTGACCAGCCGCATCGCGGCCAGGGACTGGCCGCCGAGCTCGAAGAAGCTGTCGTCGACCCCGATCTCCGGCACCTCCAGCACCTCGGCGAACAGGGCGCACAGCTGCCGCTGCCGCTCGGTCGCCGGCGCCCGGCGGGTCGAACCGGTCACCGGCTCGGGCAGCGCCCGCCGGTCCAGCTTGCCGTTGGGGGTCAGCGGGAGGGCCGGCACGCTCACGAAGGCCGTCGGCACCATGTACGCCGGCAGCTGCTCCACCGCGTGCGCCCGCAGCGCACCCGCCTCGATCCCGTCGGACTCCGGGACGTAGTACGCCACCAGGCGCTTCTCCCCGGATTCCGACTCCCGTGCCACGACGGCGACATGGGCCAGGCCGGGATGGCGCGCCAGTGCCGCCTCCACCTCGGCGGGCTCCACCCGGAAGCCCATCACCTTGAGCTGGTCGTTGGCCCGGCCGAGGTACTCCAGCAGGCCGTCCCGGTCGACCCGGACCAGGTCCCCGGTGCGGTACATCCGCTCGCCCGGCCCGTCGAAGGGGTTGGCCACGAAGCGCTCGGCCGTCAGATCGGGCCGGTTGAAGTAACCGCGGGCCAGGCCGCGTCCGGCGATGTGGAGCTCGCCCACCCCGCCGACCGGCACGGGCCGCAGCCCGGCGTCCAGGACGTGCAGCCGGACGTCGTCCATCGGCCGGCCGACGCCCACCGGGCCCGTGGCGAGGTAGGGGGCGGTCATCGGCGCGCTGGTGCTGAACAGCGTCGCCTCGGTGGCGCCGTACATCGCCCGCACCACCAGGGAGGGGTTGTGCTCCAGCACCCGCTGGACGGCCGAGGGGGCGATGACGTCGCCGCCGGTGAGCACCTCGCGCACACCGGCGAGGCAGCCCGGGTCCTCCTCGGCCAGCACCCGGAACAGTCCGGCGGTCAGGTGGATGCCGGTGATCCGCTCCTCGGCGATCAGCCGGCGCAGGGCGTGCACGTCGAGGTCGCCCGGCGGGGCCACCACGATCCGCCCGCCGTGCAGCAGCGGCACCCAGAACTCGTACGTGGAGACGTTGAAGGCGTACGGCGCCACCATCAGCACCCGCTCGTGCCGGCCGTCCGCCCAGATCGAGTCCAGGGCCAGGCCGAGCGCGTCCCGGTGGGCGATCGCGACGCCCTTCGGCACCCCGGTGGAGCCCGAGGTGTGGATCACGTAGGCGAGGGCGTCCGGGCCGGTCGGGACGGCAGGGTCCGTCGCGGGGTAGCCCGCGAGGCCCTTCTCGCCCTCGACGACGACCACGTCGGGGCCTTCCGGCAGGCCCTGCCGGCTCATCGGCTCGTCGGTCAGCAGCACCGGCGCCGCGCAGTGGTCCACGATCCACTGCTTGCGCGGCAGCGGGTGGGCACTGTGCAGCGGCAGGTAGCACCCGCCGGCCTTGAGCACGGCCAGGATCGCCACCACCAGGTCCGCCGACCGCTCCATCAGTACCGCGACCGGCGACTCGGCCCCCACGCCGAGTTCGCCCAGCCGGTGCGCCAGCCGGTTCGCCCGCTCGTCCAACTCGCGGTAGCTGAGCCGTACTTCGCCGGACGACACGGCGATCGCGTCCGGTGTCCTGAGCGCCTGTTCCGTGAAATGCCCCTGAAGGGAAGGGGAAGCCACCATGCCCTCCGATCCTCATCGATTGGTTGTCGGTGCCCGGATCAGCTGTCGAGCAGCCCGTGGACGGAATCACTCAGGTCGGCGAAGGAGGACAGATCGGGTACCGTCCATCCGTTCAGGTCGTACTCCGCCAGGCACTCGTCGACCAGGCCCTTGTAGGAGTCCAGCTGGCCGTTGGCGAGCTGGGCGAAGAGCAGTTCGATCCGGGTGTTCTCGTGACTGCCCGCGTAGTTGCGCTCGTACAGCTCGTGGCGACCGCCGAACTCGCTGCCGACGGCGTCCCAGAGCAGTTTCATCACCTTGACCCGCTCGACCGCGTCCACGCCGCCGGAGCCGCGCAGGAACCGGTCCAGGTAGGGCCGGATCTCCGGATTGCCGAAGTCCTTGGCACTGGAGTTGACGTAGACCAGCCCGCTGGCCACGTCCTGGAGGACGATCTCCCTGATCCGCGGGTAGCCCGTCTGCATGAACCACCGATAGGCCAGGCCGTACTGGGAGTTGGGCAGCACCGCGCCGTTGCGCCAGGCGACCGGGTTGCGGGCGGCCGCGTCGGACAGCCCCCAGAACAGGTTGCGCCAGGCCAGCACCTCGCCGAGCCGGCTCTGCACCCCGCGGAAGTCCCCGGTGCCGGTGATGTCCAGGGCCTTGGCCAGCAGGCCGGCGATGAACTCCAGCTTCACCGCGAGCCGGGTGCAGCCGTGGAAGGTGAACCGCTCGATGAAGCCGGACTGGCCGGTGAACATCCGGATCTTCTCCGGCTGCCCGTAGACGAAGACGTTCTCCCACGGGATGAGCACCTTGTCGAGCACCAGGATGGTGTCGTTCTCGTCCAGCCGGGAGGAGAGCGGATAGTCGAACGGGCTGCCCATCGCCGCGGCCGTCGCGGTGTAGGACGGGCGGCAGATCAGCTTCATCCCCGGCGCGTTCATCGGCACGGTGGCCACCAGCGCGAAGGTGCGGTCCTTGATCGGCAGGCCGTAGTGCGCGATGAAGTTGTAGTGCGTCAGCGCGGAGCCGGTGGCGACCACCTTCGCGCCGGACACCACCAGGCCGGCGTCGGTCTCCCGCTCGGCGTGGATGAAGACGTCCTTCACCTGGTCCGGCGGCAGGGAACGGTCGACCGGCGGGTGCACGATCGCGTGGTTCCAGTACAGCACCTTCTCCTGCGACTCGGCGTACCAGCGCCGGGCGTTGTCCGCGAACGGCTCGTAGAAGTCCGCGTTGGCGCCCAGGGTGCCGAGGAAGGAGGCCTTGTAGTCGGGGCTGCGGCCCATCCAGCCATAGCTCATCCGCGCCCAGGCGGCGATCGCCTGCTGGTCGCCGACCAGGTCCTCCGCGCTGCGCGGGGTGGTGAAGAAGCGGTGGGTGTAGCCCTCACCGCCGCTGTCGACCGGCGCGGTCAGCACGGGCCGGTGCCGGGGGTCGTGCAGGGCGTCGTAGAGCCGCGCGGTCATCCGGACCGGATTGTGGAACGCCGGATGGGCGGTGACGTCCTTGACCCGATCGCCGTAGAGGTAGATCTCCCGGTCGTCGCGCAGGCTCTCGATGTACTCCGCCCCGGTCAGCGGGCGAGTTCCGCGCGCACTTCCGGCGGTGGTTTCCCGGGCTTCGGCCATCAGACGCCTCTCCTTGCTGCCAGTTCACCGGACGGATCGAGAGTGACAGCCCGGGAGCGGCGGTGGCTTCTCCCGACGTGCGCCGCTTGCGGACCCGGGTGACCCGCGCCGCCCGCACGGCCCGGACTCAGCACGAGCGGAGATGCCCGCGGTCCGCCGCCCCCGGAGCATGAGCATCTGGATTTGCCAGGCCTGCGCAGGAGGGACTCCGGAATGAGCAAGCGAATCGACATCGACATCGTGGTGCCGCTCTACCCGTTCATGCCGTACTTTCTCGACCGGACCAGGGAGTTGGCGGAGAAGTTCACGGCCAACCACCCCGAGTACCGGATCAGGGTCAGCGGCGCCGACTGGCTGTCGGTGCCGCAGACGGTTCACGACGCCGTCCAGCAGGGCGGCGCGCCGACCATCGCGCAGTACTTCTACACGTCGACCCGGGACGCCCTCGACGCCCGGCGGCCCGACGGCTCGCCGCTGTTCACCTCGGTCGAGCGGGCGATCGCGGGCCGCACCGAGATCCTCGGCGAGCCGGTCGTCCTCGGCGACGTGGCGCCCGCCGCGCGGCACTACTACACCCACGACGGCGCCGTGGCGGCCATGCCGCCGCTCACCTCGACCACGCTGCTCTACGCCAACACCACCCTGCTGGAGCGGGCCGGGATCACCGAGGTCCCGCAGACCTGGGCCGGGATCGAGGCCGCCTGCCGGGCCGTCGCCGCGCTTCCGGACGGGCCGGCCCACGCGATCACCTGGCCCAACCACGGCTGGTGGTTCCAGCAGTCGGTGGCCCAGCAGGGGGCGCTGCTGGCCGACCACGACAACGGCCGCTCCGGTCGCGCGGAGAAGGTGTACCTCGACTCGGACGCGATGCTCGCCTACGTCGAGTGGTGGCGGGGGCTGCACCGGGCGGGCCTGTACCGCTACCACCCGAGCCGGGTGAACACCGAGGTCGACTGGGACGGCAACTTCCGCGCCTTCGCCGGACAGGAGGTCGCCTTCGTGCTCACCACCTCGGTCGAGGCGGCCCGGATGGCCCAGGCCGGCCTGGACGGCGGCTTCGTCGTCCAGGCCTGCCGGATGCCGTACAACGACCGGGTGCCCTACGCGGGCAACGTGATCGGCGGCGACGCGCTCTGGCTGGCCGCCGGCCTGGACCGGGAGACCCAGGACGGCGCCCTGGCCTTCATGCAGTACCTGAACACTCCGCGCACCGCCGCCGAGCGGCACCGGGAGACCGGCTTCATCCCGGTCACCGGCGGTGCGATCGACCTGCTGGAGCAGGAGGGCTGGTTCGAGCGCAACCCGCACTTCCGCACGGCGCTGGACCAGCTCGCCGCCAACTCCGGTTCGCCGGCCGCCCGGGGCGCGCTGCTCGGGGAGTTCGCCGGGATCCAGGACATCCTGACCACCGCCATGCACGACGTGCTGGTCACCGACGTGGAACCGCGGGTCCGCTTCGCACAGGCGAACGCCGAGGCCCAGCGGCTGCTGGACCACTACAACGACGCCTGCCGGGGCCTGCGCCCCCGCGGCCCGATCAGGGTCGGCTGACGACGGGGCCGACGGTCCCCGCCGCACGCGGCGGGGACCGTC
>NZ_JBSHAP010000198.1:0-12384 GCF_053611565.1 Kitasatospora sp. NPDC054795 | reverse complement strand
CAGCCGGCCGGGCGGGGACCCGAACACGGTCGGCGCCGGGCAGGCCCGGGCGATGCAGGCCGACCTCGACCGGCGGATCGCCGAACTGGGCGCCGGCCGGCGCCGGGCCACCGCCCCGACCACCGTCCCGGTGTTCTTCCACGTGATCCACGACGGCGCCGCCGGACGGCTGGACCAGGCCGCCGTCACCGGCCAGATCGACCACCTCAACGAGAGCTACGGCGGCCGGGGGCAGAACAACGTCGCGAGCCCGTTCCACTTCGAGCTGGTCGGCGCCGACTGGACCGACAACGCGTCCTGGTACACCGGCATGACCCCGGGCTCGCCGGCCGAGCAGAACATGAAGACCGCCCTGCGCAAGGGCGACCAGGGCGTCCTCAACCTCTACACGGCCCGCCTCGGCGACGCCCTGCTCGGCTGGTCGACGTTCCCGGACGCGTACCGGACGAACCCGACCGACGACGGTGTGGTGGTGCTCGACGCCTCCCTGCCCGGCGGCGCCGCCACCCACTACGACGAGGGCGACACCGCGACCCACGAGATCGGCCACTGGCTCGGCCTCTTCCACACCTTCCAGGGCGGCTGCCGGGCCCCGGGCGACTACGTGGACGACACCCCGCCCGAGCGCACCGGCGCCTCCGGCTGCCCCGAGGGCCGCGACACCTGCGCCGGCCCCGGGCTCGACCCGATCCACAACTTCATGGACTACAGCTACGACTCCTGCATGACCGGGTTCACCCGGGGGCAGGTCCAGCGGATGGCCAACTCCTGGGCCGCCTACCGGAGTTGAGCGGCGGCGGCGCGGCAGGACAGCACGGGGCTCAGCAGAACACCACCAGGTAGAGCAGCGTCCGGCCGCCGGAGGCGCGGAACTCGTAGGCCAAGTGGTCCAGCTCGCCGGCCTCCCGCCAGGCGGCCGGACGCTCCTCGGGGGTGAGCAGGGCGGGCACGAAGACGCCCGGGGAGACCTCCTCCAGCTCGCCCCGCAGACCCAGCGTCATCTCGTCCGCGTCGACCGCCAGCCGCTTCGCCAGCCGCCGGTCCACCGGGCCGCGGGCCAGCCGCCAGTAGCGCCCCCCGGCGTCCACGAAGCCGCCCGACGCGAGCGGGTCGTCGAGATCCCGGCACCGGCCCTCCTTCTTCGGCGGCAGGGCGGCCAGGACGTCGGCGAAGCCGCCCGTGCGGCGGCGGGGCTTGCTCGGCATCCGGGCATCCTCCCAGGCCCGGAACCCCGGTCGCGATCGAATTGAATGCGGCGGCTCGCTTTCGGCGTGGCAATACCGAGCGTTTGTCCGATTTGATCTATGTTCGGAGGGTCGGGACCGATCAGGAGCAACCGAAGGAGCAAGGCCATGAGTGCCAATCCCCGGATCGTCGTCGGCGTGGACGGCTCGCCCGCCTCGGAGCAGGCGCTGCGCTGGGCGATCGACTACGCGCGGGCCGTCGGCGGGACGGTCCACGCGATCGCCGCCTGGGAGTACCCGGCCTTCTACGGGTGGGCCGGGCAGGGCGTGCCGACCGTCGAGGCCTTCAACCCCGAGGAGCTCGCCGGGAAGACCCTCAGCGAGACCATCGCCAAGGTGGCCGGCGACGACGCCGGCGTCGCGATCGCCGAGAGCGTGATGCCCGGCAACGCCGCCCAGGCGCTGCTGGAGGCCGCCAAGGGCGCCGCGCTGCTCGTCGTCGGCAGCCGCGGCCTGGGCGGCTTCTCCGGCGTGCTGCTCGGCTCGGTCAGCCGCCACCTCACCGAGCACGCGCCCTGCCCGGTGGTCGTGGTGCGCGAGGGCCAGGCCGTCCCGGGGCAGTCGGCGTAACCCACCGGGGCCGGTGTCCCGCCGGGCCGCCGCGCGGACCAGAATGGAGACATGCCAGAAGGTGACTCCGTCTACCGCGTGGCGGCCCACTTGCGCGAGGCCCTCGCCGGACAGCCGCTGACCAGCGCCGACCTGCGGGTGCCCGCGCACGCCACCGCCGACCTCACCGGCCGCCGGGTGCTGGAGGTCGCCCCGCGCGGCAAGCACCTGCTCACCCGCTTCGAAGGCGGCCTCACCCTGCACACCCACCTGCGGATGGACGGCCGCTGGGAGGTCTACCGCCCCGGCGAGCGGTGGACCGGCGGCCCCGACCGGCAGATCCGCGCCGTCCTCGGCACCGACCGGGGCACCGCCGTCGGCTACCGGCTGCCCGTCGTCGAACTGCTGCGGACCGCCGACGAGCGGCGGATCATCGGCCACCTCGGCCCCGACCTGCTCGGCCCCGACTGGGACCCGGTCGAGGCCGTCCGCCGGCTCCTCGCCCACCCGGGCCGCCCGGTCGTCGAGGCCCTGCTCGACCAACGCAACCTCGCCGGGATCGGCAACGTCTACGCCAACGAGCTGTGCTTCGTCGCGGGCGTCACCCCCTGGACCGAGGTCGGCGAACTCCCGCACCCCGACCGGCTGGTGGAGCGAGCCCGGCAGATGCTGGAGGCCAACAAACTGCGCCCCGGCCACATCACCACCGGCGACACCCGGCCCGGCTACCAGCACTGGGTGTACGGCCGGGCCGGACGGCCCTGCCCGCGCTGCGTGACCCCCGTGGTCGCCGGCCGCCAGGGCTCTCCGCCGCGCGACCGGGCGGTCTTCTGGTGCCCCTACTGCCAGCGCGGCCCGGCCCCGGAGGTCACGGCCGCTCGACCAGCGCGGGGTGGCGCGGGTCGTCCACCCGGACGGTGACGTCGGCGGCCTCGGCGGGGACGGTCTGCGCCTCGTAGCGGGCGAAGGCGGGCAGCGTCCACTGCTGGTCGGCCGGGGTGCGGCGGGCCAGCGCGGCCGGACCGAGCGCCAGGTGGACGGACAGCTCCAGCGGCAGCCAGCGGCCGAGCAGCAACGCGCCGTCCAGCAACAGCACGCCGCCGGGCGGGAGTTCGGTGTACGGGGCGCGGGTCGAGCGGTCGGTGACCGGGTCGCGCAGCGAGGGCAGGACACGGCCGCTGCCGCCCGGCTCCAAGGGGTCGAGCACCTCGCGCGCCAGGGCGCCGTCGTCCAGCCAGAGGTCGTGGAAGGCGTCCGCGTCCTGGTGGCCGTACTCCAGCCGGATCGAGGCCGGACGCAGGAAGCCGGAGGCCGAGACCCGCAGCGTCGGGTGGCCGCGCAGCCGCAGCGGCTCCACCAGCGCGTCGGCGAGTGCCTCGGGGCGGGCCGCCGCCGCGCCGTCCACGGCCACCCGCAGGCGCCGGTCGCGGGCCTCGGGCAGGGCGGCAATGCGGTCGGCGAGCAGCTCGGCCAGCTTCTCGGGGGAGATCGGGCGTACCTGCATCGGGCCCTCCTGCCGGGTCGTCGGGACGGGTCGTCGGGACGTTCAGTGTCGTCGGGACGTTCAGTTCAGCGGAAGGGCGTGCAGGACGTCGTCGTGGCCCGCGTAGAGGCGGGTTCCGTCGTACTGGTGGGTCGCGTCGGTGGCGAGGGTCCAGACGTCCTTGCCCGGACCGGAGTCGTGGAAGGTCCACCCCAGCTCGCCGGTCGCCGGGTAGATCGCGCTGACCCCGCCGAGCGACGTACCCGGGACGAACAGCGTGCCGTTGGCGACCAGCGGACGGCTGCGGCGGTCCAGCGGGAACGGCAGCCGGCAGGACCACAGCTCGGCGCCGGAGGACACGTCGAGGCAGCTGACGACGCCCTGGTCCCACGGGATGTACACCCGGGTGTTCTGCGCGACGGGCGGCAGCGCCCGCCAGGACTCACGCCGGTGGGGCGAGTGGGTCCAGCCCGGCTCGCCGGTGGGGAGCAGCATGCGCACGCCGCCGTTGCCGTCGGGGACGTAGACGCCCGTCGCGCCGGTGACGCACCAGCGCAGGTCCTCCTCGCCGGGGGCGGTCCACAGCTCGCGGCCGGTGGCGGCGTCCCGGGCCACCAGCTCGGTGCGGCCGTCGACGAATCGGATGCAGGCGAGGAGGCTGCCCCCGCCGAAGGTGGCGGGCGTGACGGGCTGCTCCGTCCGCTCGGTGCGGACGGACCAGAGCAGGGCGCGGTCGATGACCCGCAGGGCGAAGAGGCGGTTGTCCGTCGAACTGCCGTCGGCCCGCGGGTGGCCCCAGGAGTAGCCGTAGAGGATGCCGGGGTCGCGGTCGTAGCCGGCGAGGCGGACCTGCCCCTGCAGTTCGTCGGGCAGCGGCAGGCTCCAGTCGGCGGCGGGGTCGGTGAAGTGGCGGGCTTCGAGGTGGCCCTGGTAGGTGGCGGTGAAGAGGTGGTCGGGCCCGACCACCACCTTGCCGAGCATGTCGAGGTCGCTGGGCCAGCTGCGGTTGGCCGGTGGGTCGAAGACCAGCAGCCGGGCGGCGGTGCCCTTCGCCGGGTCGAGGACCTGCAGACCCTTCCGGGAGAGGAAGACGGGTCGGCGGGGCGGGTCGGTCAGCCGCTCCGGGGTCATCGCCTCCGGTCCGCGGTAGGTCCAGAGCGGCGTCGGGCCGGACAGCGCGGTCGGCGGCGGCCCGGTCGGCCCCGGCGAGGGACGGGCCCCACTGCCACCCGAACGGCCGAGCGCCCAGGCGGCCCCGCCCGCCGCGAGCGCCCCGGCCCCGAGCAGCAGCCGGCGCCGGCTCGGCCCGGTGCGCTCCCCGCCGCCCGCGATCACGTCCTCGGTGGCCCCGCCGCCGTCCGTCTCCTCGTCCCACTGCCACGACGTTCCGCGCGCGGGCCCCCCGGACGACGACTGCATACGGCTCTCGCTTCCCCACCGGCGGCCCCACGCCGCCACCCGTCCGGAGAATATCGAACAGTCCCCGAACCGTCCGAAACCGCCGCAACGCTCGTACGAGGGCTCGTACTAGGTTGTGGCACACAGAGTGAGGCCCGCTCAGCAGCCCAGGGGAGGTACGCCGTGACGGCCGAGTTGATCGCACCCGAGTGGATGCACCGGCAGATCACCAGTGAGCAGTACGACTCCTGGACCGAGGAGCAGTGCGCGGGCATCGAGATCGTCGACGGGATGGTGGTCGTGTCCCCAAGCGGTTCCAAGCGGCACAACCGGCTCGCCCGGCTCCTGGCGAACGCCCTGGACGACGCGGGCGGCGTCGAACGGAACGCCGACACCGACTTCGACGTCCGGCTGCAGGATGTGCCGCTGAACAACCGCCGGCCGGACGTGGTGGTCTACCGCGCGGACACCATCGACGAGTCGCCGACCAGGCCCGACCACGTCCTGCTGGTGGTCGAGGTGGTCTCGCCGGGCTCGGAGACCACCGATCGGACGGTCAAGCCGGACCAGTACGCCAAGGCGGGCATCCCGTTCTACTGGCGGGTCGAGCAGGCCGCCGGCCGCGTGCCGATCGTCCACACCTACGTGCTGGACGAGGCGGAGGCCGCGTACCGGCCGGGGGAACTGTTCACCGGGCTGGTCAAGGCCGCGGTGCCGTACCCCGTGACGGTGGACCTCTCGGGACTCTGAGCCGCCCGGCCTCAGTTCGGCGGGTGGTCCGCGAGGTCGGCGAGGACGTCGGCGTGGCAGGGGAGCGGGGCGCACCAGCAGCCGAGGCGGTGGCCGCGCAGGGGCGGGACGAGGGCGAGCAGGTCCGGGCGGGCGAGCAGGTGCTCGCGGTACTTGACGACCATCTCCTCGCGGGTGAGGCCGGGGCCCGGACGGTACGGGCAGTGCAGCGGGGACTCGGCGAGGTGCCAGCCGCCGCGGTGCATCGCGCGGCCGACGTAGACGACGTCCGCGTACCCGGGGTCGTCGCGGTGGCCCTTGAGGTTGACCACGGTGGTGCGGCGGGATCGGCTCGGCATGCCGTCCATGCTGGTGCACTCCGCGCCCCGGGGCAGCCCGGGCCGGTGCGGGCTCGCCTTGACACGGTTGCGGGCCGGGCGTAGCAAAAGAGCATGCGCCATCCGCACGCGACCGGTGGGGCCCCTGGTACGCGGCCCGGTCCGGACCGGCCGCCGGAGCCCGGGGCCGGCGCGGAGATGGACCGGGCGTTCCCGCCGTCCGTCCGGGACCCGGCCCCGCAGACGGACCAGCGGCGGGACGAGCTCCTCGCCGAGGCGGTGCGCCGGGCGCTGGGGACGACCGGGGTGTACGGGGTGATGGTGTACCTGCGCTCGCGGGACCGCCGCTCGCTGGTGCTGCGCACGATTGCGGGCGTGCCGCTGGCGGTGATGAGCCCGTTCCGGCGGGTGGCCGCCGCCGGCCCGCTGCCGGTCGCGGTCTGCTTCCGGACCGGGCACGTGATCACCCTGACCGACACCGAGGACACCATGCGGCGCTTCCCGCAGCTCGCGGTCGGCCTGCCGTACGACTTCGCCTCCGTCTGCGTGCCGGTGGCGCACGGCGAGGAGCGCTTCGGCGTGCTGAGCGGGCTGTGGCCCGCCTCGGACGACGGGCTTCCGGAGCCGGCCGCCCGGCAGCTGGCCGAAGCGGCCGCCCGCCTGGGCGAGCAGCTGGCCGAACTGGCCGGGACCGGGCAGTCGGTGGAGCCGGGCGGCGAGGTGGCCGTGGTGGAGCTGCCGTCGCCGTCGTCGGTACCGACCACCCGGGTCGGGCTGTTCGACTGGGACGTGGCCACCGGGGCGCTCGCCGCCGACGAGCAGTTCCGGGAGATCTTCGGCTTCGGACCGGGCGAGTTCGACGGCACGGTGGCCGCGCTGAACCGCCGGGTCGCCCCCGGTGACCTGCCGGCGTTCCGGGCCGCCGCCCGCGTCGCGCTGGAGCGCGGCGAGGTGCTGGCCGCCCGGGTCCGGGTGCTCGGGCCGGAGGGCCTGCCGTACCCGGTGGAGCTGTGGGCCCGGGTGCCCGTGGCGATCTCCGACGGCCGGACCCACCTGGTCGGCGCGGTGCTGGACGTGCGCGACCTGACCGCCGCCGCGGCCGCCGTCGAGCGGCTGCAGGAGGGCGTGCTCTCGCTCGACCCCGACGGCCGGATCAGCTACGCCAACCGCGCCACCGAACCGCTGCTCCGGGCCCGCCGCGAGGACCTGCTCGGCCACCACCTCTGGGACGTGCTGCCCTGGCTCGCCGACCCGGTCTACGAGAACCGCTACCGCGCCGCCCTGTTCTCCCAGCGGCCCACGGCCTTCCTGGCCGCCCGCCCGCCGGACGGCTGGCTCGCCTTCTCGCTCTACCCGGACCCGCACGGCGTCACCGCCCGGGTGGTCGCGGCCGAGCCGCCGCCGGGCGCCGCCGAACCGCCCGCCACCCCGCCGCCCGCCGGCCGCACCGGGGTCGGCGGCACCCACCACCTGCTCCAGCTGGCCAGCGCCCTCACCGAGGCGGTCACCGTGCGGGACGTCTGCCGGGCGGTGGCCGAGGAGGTCCTGCCGTCCTTCGGCGGCCAGGAACTCGCCATCTACGCGGCGCGCGACCAGCAGCTGCACCTGCTCTCCCAGGCCGGCTACCCGGACGGCTTCCTGGAGGCCTTCGAGGGCACCCCGATCGACGCCCGGGTGCCCGGCGCGGAGACGCTCAGCACCGGCACCCCGGCCTTCTTCGAGTCGGTGCGCGAACTCGCCGCCACCTACCCCGGCCTGGCCCTGGACGGGATGGGCGCCTGGGCCTTCCTGCCGCTGATCGCCTCCGGCCGTCCGGTCGGCACCTGCATCATCGGCTTCGACCGGCCGCGCCCGTTCAGCGTGGAGGAGCGCGGCCTGCTCACCGCGCTCGGCGGCTTCATCGCCCAGGCCCTGGAGCGCGCCCGGCTGTACGACGCCGAGTTCGTGCTGGCCCGCGGCCTGCAGCAGGCACTGCTCCCGCACCGGCTGCCCGAGGTGCCCGGCATCCGGATCACCGCCCGCTACCTGCCCGGCACCCAGGGCATGGAGATCGGCGGCGACTGGTACGACGCGATCGTCACCGGCGGGGACGTCACCCTGGTGATCGGCGACGTCGAGGGCCACAGCGTCGGCGCGGCCGCCACGATGGGGCAGCTGCGCAGCGCCGTGCGCGCCTTCGCCTCCGGCGGCGACCCGCCCGACGCGGTGCTCGCCCGCACCAACCGGCTGCTGCTCGACCTCGACCCCGGGCTGCTCGCCAGCTGCTGCCTGGTCCGGCTGACCCCGGCCGTCGGCCTCGCCCGGATCGCCCGGGCCGGACACCTCCCGCCGGTGCTGCGCCACCCCGGCGGGCGGGCCGAGGCGCTGTACGTTTCGGGCGGTCCGCTGCTCGGGGTGCACGACCTGGCCGACTACCCGGTCAGCGACCTGCGGCTGGACAGCGGGACGGTGCTCGCCCTCTACACCGACGGACTCGTCGAGGACCCCGCGGTGGCGATCGACCAGGGCGTGGACCGGCTGCGGGCCGCGCTGGCCCGGGCCGCGGCGGGGGAGGGGTTGGAGCAGGCGGCCGAGCGGCTGCTGCGCGAGGTCGGGTCGACTCGCCGGGTGGACGACGTGGCGCTGCTGCTCACGGCCTTCGGCTGAGCGGCCGGCGGGCGGTCGGTCCGGCGCGTGGTCCGGCGGGTGGTCCGCCGGGCCGACCAGGCGACTTTCGTCGGCGGGGGCCGCGACGAAGGAGGACGGCGGGTGCCCCGGCCGCACCGATAGCCTCGACGCGTGGAAGCGATCGCGCGGGCCTGGAAGACGGTGGTACGGACGGCGCTGCCGGGGCCCTGGCGGCCCCGGCGGGTGGTGGGCGAGGTGGTGGCCGCCCTGCTGATGGGCGGGTTCGCCGCGCTGTTGGAGCTGCTCGCCAACACCGGCCTGGCGCTGCCCCTCGGCCTCGCCGTCGCGGTGCTGTGGGTGCTGCGCAAGGGTCTGCCGGCCACCGTGCTGCTCGCCGCCGCGGCCCTGGCCGGCTGGTCGGTCGGACCGATGCTGCTGCTGGTGTGCGCGGGTTGGACGGCCGGCGCGCGGATCCGCCGGGTTTGGTCGCTGGTCGGCGCCTTCGTCGTGGCCTGGGTGCTGTTCACGGTGACGGGAGTGGTGAAGGACGTCGCCTCGCTCTCGCCGAAGCTGGTGCTGTCGCTGTCGCTCGGCTTCTTCCTCGTGATCGCCGTGCTGCCGGCGCTCTACGGCCGCTACCGGGCGCAGCGCCGCGCCCTGCTGGACGCGCTGCGCGAGCGCAACGAGCAGCTGCTGCGCGAGCGGGTCATGGTGGTGCACCAGGCGCGGCTGCGCGAACGGCACCGGATCGCCCAGGACATGCACGACAGCCTGGGCCACCAGCTGGCGCTGATCTCGGTGCACTCCGGTGCGCTGGAGGTGGACCGGACGCTCACCGACCGGCAGCGCGAGGCGGTCGGGGTGCTGCGGCAGGCGGCGGTCGCGGCGATGCGCGAGCTGCGCGAGGTGGTCGGGGTGCTGCACGACGAGTCGACGGCGCTGCCGCCGAGCGCCGGGACGGCCGCCGCCGGCCCGCCGGCCCGGGGCGGGGTGGACGGGATCGGCGGCCTGGTGGAGTCCTCCCGGGCGGCCGGGGCGGAGGTCGACCTCACCGTGGAGGGCGGCCGGCGTCCGCTGGCGGCCGCCGTCGACCACGCGGCGTACCGGATCGTGCAGGAGGCGCTCACCAACGCGCACAAGCACGCCCCGGGCGCGCCGATCGCCGTCGCGCTGCGGTACGAGCCGGACGCACTGGTGGTGGAGGTGAGCAACACCCGGGCGCCGGAACTCGTGGGCGCACGCGGCGGCGCGGGCGCGGCGGTCAGCGGCGGTCAGGGGCTGACCGGCCTGCGGGAGCGCGCGAGGCTGGTCGGCGGCATGGTGCACGCCGGGCCCACGCCGGAGCAGGGCTTCCGGCTGGCGGCCGTGCTCCCGTACGAGGGAGCGGAGCAGGACGCGGCGGCGGCGACGGGCGGGGCCGAGGACTGGATGCTGGACGGCCTGCCGCCCGTCGAGGAGCCGGAGCGCGGGCGGCGCAGCCCGGCGATGGGCTGCGCGCTCGGGGTGGTCGCGGTCGCGCTGATCGTGCTCGGCCTGGTGGTCTGGGGCGTGATCGCCTTCGTCCGGGGCACCAACGACGCGACCGTGCAGAAGCCGATGTACGACCAGATCAGGGTCGGCACCGCCGAGGCCGAGGTGCTGCAGACGCTGCCGCGCGGCAACAACTTCTTCACCGACACCTATAAGGGGACGGGGCCCGAGGTGCCGACGGGCGCGCACTGCCGCTGGTTCGTCCTGAACGGTGCGCCCGGCGCCGGCTGGAACGAGGAGCACGTGGCGCGATTCTGCTTCCGGGACGGGGCGTTGGTGGAGAAGCAGGAGTACGTCGCCAGGGGCTGAGTGCCCCCGTGCGCGGGCGGGTGCCCCGGCGGGGTGGGCCGGGCCGGTTTCGGAGCACGGTGGTCCGGATCGGGGTGGTTCGGAGCGGTCCCGCCGGGATGTGAGGATGGTGCCGCAGCCGAAGCACCGTTCGAGGGGAATGACCAGCGTGATCCGAGTCCTCGTCGCCGACGACGAGCCGCTGATCCGGGCCGGGATCAGGATGATCCTCGGCTCCGCCGCCGACATCGAGGTGGTCGCGGAGGCCGCCGACGGGCGCGAGGCGCTGGAGCTCGCGCGGGCGCACCGTGTGGACGTGGTGCTGCTGGACATTCAGATGCCGGTGATGGACGGGCTGACGGCGCTCGGGGAGCTGGCGAGGGTCGCCCCCGGCGCGCGGGCCCTGATCCTCACCACCTTCGGGGAGCGCGAGAACGTCCTGCGCGCCGTGACCGAGGGCGGTGCCGGGTTCCTGCTCAAGGACACCGCGCCGAACGAGCTGATCCAGGCCGTCCGGGCGGCGGCGGGCGGCAACGCCTTCCTCTCGCCGGCCGCCACCCGGCACATCGTCGACTCGCTGGCCTCCGGCCGCAGTGCCTCGCTGGCCGCTCGCGCGGTGGCGGCGCGGCGCCGGCTGGAGGTGCTCACCCCGCGCGAGTTGGAGGTGTTGGCGCTGCTCGGAGAGGGTCTGTCCAATGCCGACGCGGGGGCGCGGATCCACATGAGCGAGGCGACGGTGAAGACCTACGTCAGCCGGATCCTGGCCAAGCTGGGCTGCGAGAACCGGGTCCAGGCGGCGTTGCTGGCCCGGGACGCGGAGCTCGACGGTCGTCACTGAGAGTCCCTTTTCGATCGCGGTGCGTGTCGGGCGTGACGGATGCCACTCGGCGGCGGTGCGGAATCGGGAACTCCGGACCGGACGGTGACGGTGCGTCAGCTGACGATTCCTCCGTGTGGATGGCGCGTGAGCTTTCTCGGAGGGATAGGTGTGAGCGAGGGCACGGATTTCGATCATTCGATCTTGAAAATTCGGTCAAAAGTATTCAAAACAGGCGCAGCTTCTTGATCAATACCGCCGGTAACAGTCAACTGACCTGCGACGTCCAAGAATTGCTTGCTGCGTCCGGGTGATGCCCCCTAGCTTCATTGGCGGCGCAACGAGCGCCACCCGGGTCCACCCCGACGCACTGCCCGCCGACCGACCAGCGGCGCGAGGGCGGTGCCCGCCGACGAGGCCGGCTCCACCAGGCCGTCGGCGTGCGGAGGTGACCGGGGCGGCACGGCACGTCCGACACGTGTCCGGCCGCCCGTCGAGTGAGGTGAGCGAAAAAACTGCCGGCCCATGTCCCGGGCCTGGTTCCGCACGCCCACCCGGGACTTGTCGAGAGGACTTGTATGAATCCCCGTCACGAGACCGCCGCTGCCACCGACACCACCGCCACCCCCAAGCGCCACCGCGTTCGGATGGCGGTCGTCGCGGGCGCCGCCGTCGCGGCCCTGCCGGTGGCCGGCCTCGTCACGGCCACCTCGGCCTCCGCCGCTACCGCCTCCACCTGGGACGCCGTCGCCCAGTGCGAGAGCGGCGGGAACTGGAGCATCAGCACCGGCAACGGCTTCCACGGCGGACTGCAGTTCTCCCCGTCGACCTGGGCCGCGTACGGCGGGACCGCGTACGCCGCCCAGGCCAGCAAGGCGAGCAGGGCGCAGCAGATCGCCGTCGCGGAGAAGGTCCTCGCCTCGCAGGGCCCGGGTGCCTGGCCCGTCTGCTCGCAGAAGGCGGGCCTGGGCAGGGGCGGCGCCCCTGCCGCCGTCGACACCTCGGGCGGTGCGGAGGCCAAGCCGGCCGCGAAGCCCGCCAAGCCCGCCGCCGCGCCCGCGGCCAAGCCCGCCAAGCCCGCTGCCCCCAAGGCCGCCGCCGCGCAGCAGGCGCCGCAGGGGCAGCCCTCGGCCAAGCCGGCCCAGTCCGCGCCGGTCGCGCCGAAGAACACCGCTGCGGGCGGCTACACCGTCAGGAGCGGCGACACCCTGAGCGAGATCGCGGCCAAGTTCGGCACCGACACGGACAGCCTCTACCGCAAGAATGTGCGCACCATCGGTGGCGACCCGGACCTGATCTTCCCGGGCCAGACGCTGACGGTCTGACCCTTCGACGGGAGGCCGTCCGGCGGGGAGCCGCCCGACGGAGCCTTGCCGACCGGCCGGAGCGGCCGCCCTGGAC